>DATAIW010000170.1:0-2192 GCA_036262455.1 Candidatus Limnocylindrales bacterium
CACGGGTCACTGCCTCCCACGTGACGAGGCGGCGCGTCGGAACCCCGGCGCGCCGCCCGTCCATTGCCTCCATGACGATCGGCGTCAGCCGATCACGGCCTCGCCCGTGGCGAGATCGGCTTCCGTGTCCGCGGCTCGACCTCGCCGCGGTTGCGGCCGAGGATGGCACCGGCCCACGGTGCCGTCAACGCTGTTGCGCCCGACACGCTGTTGCGCCCGTCAACGCTGTTGCGCCCGACGCCGAGCGGGAATGGGATGGCGTGCGGAGTGCGCACCCTGTGAGCACTGTGACGAAGGACGGAGCGGTGGTTCGTCACCTGCCCAGCCGCTGGGCGAAACGGCGACTGACCATCCGGATCGAGGCGTCTGGTCCCGCCAGCCGGACGCGCCTTGGTCGCAACGCGCAGCCGGTGCGCAGGCGACGGCACGCAGAGCGGCCGACTCCACCCGCCGGTCAGAGCGAGGTCAGCCGTCCAGCTCGAGGAAGGCCGGCGGATACGTGACGCGGCCGCGAAGCTCCGGGGCGCCTGGCCGGCGGCGGACCATCCAGGCCTTGTCGATCGCCCCGAGGTGCTCCGGCGGCAGGACGCCGATCGTCCGGCCGCGGACGAATCCGAACCGCGGGTAGTAGTCGGGGTGGCCCTGGACGATGACGAGCGGCTCAGAGCCGGCGTCGGCGAGGGCGAGGACGGCCCGGTTGAGCGCCGACCCGATCCCCCGGCCCTGATGAGCGGGCAGCACCCCGAGCGGCGACAGCATCAGGATCGTGACGTGGTCGCCCTGCTCGGTCACCAGCTCGGTACCGCTGATCAGCACGTGCCCGACGATGGGCGAGCCCGGCTGACCTGGCAGGTCGGCGACGAGGGCGAGCTCTGGCCGGTACCACGACGACGACCGGATCGCCTCGACGAGCCGGGCGACCTGCGGATCGTCGAACGCCAGGTCGTGGAGGCGCCCGATCTCCTCGGCGTCGGCCGGCGTCTCCGGCCGGATCCGGAGGCCGAGCGGCAGGCCGACGACGTGGTCCTCGTTCAGCCGCCGGCTCCGGCCCCGGTCGCCGCGGCTTCGCGGAGGCCGTCAGGGGGCGGAGTCCGCTGCTCGACCGGGTGGATGTACCGATCGACCATCTCCCGCGAGCGGTTCACGCCGAGCTCGGTGAACAGGAAGCCGATCTTGCGCCGCTGGGAGGCCAGGATCTCGTCCTTGGTCGCGAGGTCCCACAGCGCCCGCTTGAACGGGCCGATCGCCTTCTTGCGCGACGTGTAGACGAACTGCTGGTCGGACTGGTCGGGCTTGCGCTCGTCGATGGCGTTCGCGTAGCACCACGATTCGATCTCGCGGTGGAGCTCGGCAGGGAACGCCGGATGTTCGTACAGCGCATTCTGGAACCCGGTCGCGAGGTGGATCTCGGCGGTCTCGACGGCCGGGAATCGGTGGAAGAGCTCGTCGGGCAGGGTCGACGCCCCGTGCTGGACGGCACCGGCCAGACCGTAGGATCGGGCCACCTCGCCGAGCCGCCGCAGGACCTCGAAATCGAGCTTGACCTCGGCAACGGAGCCGTCCCGCAGCGGCACGCCTCCGTGCGACGTGCCGGTCTGGACGCTGACCTTGCTGATCCCGGTCGCGCCGGGGGCACGGCCGTCGAGCTCGCGCCGATAGCCGTCGAGATAGGCGAGGAGCTCCTCCTCGTTCGAGTTCTCCTTGCCGACCTCGCCGATCTCGCCGCCGACGCTGACGGTCACGCCGTCGGTCTCGAGCGAGCGGATCAGGGCCGTCAGCTCGGCCGCCCGGACATAGTTCTCGTGCTGCTGGGCGTCTCGGCCGTCCAACGCGAGGTCGACGAGGGTCGAGCTGTCGAT
Source organism: Candidatus Limnocylindrales bacterium (assembly GCA_036262455.1). Taxonomy (GTDB): domain Bacteria; phylum Chloroflexota; class Limnocylindria; order Limnocylindrales; family CSP1-4; genus CF-46. The sequence goes on from DATAIW010000170.1 coordinate 1,860, forward strand.
GTCGATGTTGCGGTAGCCGGCGTCGATCGCGAGGCGACAGGCCCGCCGGATCTCCTCGGTCATCGCCTCGGGATCCGCGGTGTACTTCTTCATGTTGAACTGGTAGTGGTCGCCCTGGAGGAACACCGGCCCGCGCCAGCCGGCCGCGACCGCCCCGGCCAGCACGGCGGTCGCGAAGTCGACCGGGCGCTGGAAGGTGTAGGTCTGCTCGCTCCGGGCGAGCTCGATGATCACGGCGCCGACGTCGGCCGCCTCGGCGGTCTCGTAGATCGTCCGGGCCATGTCGAAGGTCTGGGCCCGGATGTTGATCGCGGGCACGGTGAACCCGTGGAC
>DATAIW010000171.1:0-4698 GCA_036262455.1 Candidatus Limnocylindrales bacterium
CCGTACGACTTCCCGGCGGTCGAGCGGACGCGCCTCGCCAATGGACTCTCGCTGGCCGTCATCCACCTCCCCGGTCGGCCGCTCGTCGCAGGAACGCTCGTCCTCCGCAACGGCGCAGCCGACGAGCCCGACGGCGAAGGCGGAGCCACGGTGCTCGCCGCCCGCGCCCTGACCGAGGGGACGGAGCGATACGACGCGATCGCGCTGGTCGAGGCGGGGGAGCGGCTCGGAGCCGCCCTCCATGCCGACGCCGGCTGGGACGCGATGTCGATCGGTGTGGATGTTCCCGCCGCCCGGCTCGAACCCGCCCTCGAGCTCCTTGCCGAGGTCGCTCTCCACCCGACCTTTCCGGATGCCGAGGTCGATCGCCTCCGGGACGAGCGCCTCAACGACCTGCTCCAGGCCGAGGCCGATCCGCGCCGCCGCGCCGACGAGGTGTTCGCGGCCACGATCTACAGCGGTGGCTCCCCCTACCGGCGGCCGTCGGGTGGCCTCCGGGCCACGGTCGAGACGCTCGACGCCGCGCGTCTCCGGGCGGCCTTCCAGCGCGGGCTCGACCCCGCGCGAGCGACGCTCATCGTCGGCGGCGACCTCGGCGGGATCGATGTGCGCGCGATCGCCGAGCGCCTGCTGGGTGGCTGGGGTGCGGCCTACGGCGCCGGGCCGACCGGCTCGATCGTCGCCGAGAGCGCGGTCCGTGAACGGTTCGTCCGGGTCATCCACCGGCCGGGCTCGGTCCAGACCGAGATCCGGATCGGTCACGTCGGCCTGCCGCGACGGATCAGCGATTTCCACGCCCTGTCCGTGATGGGCGCGATCCTCGGCGGGCTGTTCAACTCGCGGCTGAACACGAAGCTCCGCGAGGAGAAGGGCTACACGTACGGGGCCGGCGCCGGGTTCGACCTCCGTCGCGCGGCCGGGCCGTTCGCCGCCCGGGCTGCGGTCAACACCGACGTCACGGTTCCCGCGATCGTCGACATGCTGGCCGAGCTCGACCGGATCAAGACGGCCCCGGTCGATGCGTCGGAGCTCAAGGCAGCGCGTGACTTCCTCGTCGGGGTCTTCCCGCTCCGGTTCGAGACCCCGGGACCGGTCGTCGGGGCCCTCGCCGGCCTCGCCGTCCACGATCTTTCCGATGACGAGCTGACCCGCTATCGCCCGGCGATCGAGTCGGTCACGATCGAGGCGGTCCTTGCCGCTGCGGGCCACATCCGGACCGACCAGGCCGCCATCGTCCTCGTCGGCGATGCGGACGCGTTCGGCGCCGATCTCGAGGCCGCGGGGTTCGGGCCGGTGCAGATCGAGCGAGACCACGGTCCGCAGGACGAGGGCCGGGCGACCGGCGTCCAGGGCGATCTGGAACCGCTTGACGAAGGGCCGGCGGGTCCGACCGAGGGTGGCGAGGAGCCGGACACCGGTTCGGTGGCCGCGGAGCCTGCAGTCGACTGACCGTCGGGCGGCCCGACGAGCCGTCCGGTCGCGCTGAAACCTTTCGGCTCGCTCGTGTCTCAGGGAAACAGATGGCCGGCGCCCAAGTCGGTCGCCGTCTCGGGAGATCGATCGACCATGGACGTCAAGAACCGACTCGTGCGCGGCGCCGCGACCTCCGCCGTCGCCCTGTTCCTCGTCAGCAGCGCCGTGCTCGGCGCGAACGCGATCGCCAGCGCACCGCGCGTGGTCGACGCGACCCTGACGACGAGCGACCAGTCCGCCGAGCCCGCCGAGAGCGCCGAGCCGACCGAGGCCGCCGAGAGCGCCGAGCCGACCGAGGCCGCGGAGACCGCCGAGCCGACGGACACCGCCGAGCCGAACGAGCCGACGGACACCGCCGAGCCGAACGAGGACACCCACAGTGGCCAGGGTGGCCAGGTGAGCCAGGACGGCAACGACCAGGGCGAGCATGGGACCGCCGACCCGACGTCGACCGCGGGCCACGATGGCGACAACGAAGATGCGAGCGACAACGAAGATGCGAACGAGACGGCCGAGCCGGCGGAGACGCCCGAGCCGACCGATGACAACGGCGGCGACTCCTCGGGTAGCGGATCCGACAGCTCCGGCCACGACGGCAGCGGCCACGACTGAGCCCGTCTCGGCCCGTACTGGCAGCGCCGTCGCACGGAACGATGGACCATGGACGCATACCTTCAGGGCCGCCCATGGCCGCATCGCTCCCCAGGGGTCCCGTCACGCCAGCATCAACCGATCCACCACCATTCCACCCAGCCGACGATCCCGAGGTCATCGATGAACGCGCCGCTGTCGACGCCGTCCTGGCCGGCGACCGCGACGCGTTCCGATCCCTCGTCGATCGTGAATCGGCCGCGGTCATCCGCGCCTGTCATCGCGTCCTCGGCGACATCCACGAGGCCGAGGATGCAGCCCAGGAAGCCTTCGTGATCGCGTTTCGCAGCCTCGCCGGCTGGCGCGCCGACGGTCCGTTCGGGGCGTGGTTGACCAGGATCGCCGTCCGGATTGCCCTGCGCCGGGCTCAGAAGCGGCGCGACGTTTCGTGGATCGATCCGACCCATCCCGATCGCCCGCTCGATCTGCCCGGTGGCATCGACCCGGCGACGAGCTCACTTCGGGCGGAGCGCGCCGCCGATGTCCGGGCTGCCGTCGCTCGTCTCGACGAGCCGTACCGCGAGACGGTCGCCCTGCGGTTCTTCGGCGATCTCAGCCTCGACGAGATCGCGACCCAGACCGGCCGCCCGCTCGGAACCGTCAAGACCCATCTCCATCGCGGGCTCATTCGCCTGCGCGGCGTCGTCGAGACGGGTGCGCTGTGAACGGCGAGCTGCCGCTCCATCCGTCCGACGAAGAGCGCTTGGCCGCGGCCATGGCCCGCGAGCTGGAGTCAATCACGACGATGACGCCCGTCCAGCCGGGCGAGGGATTTGCCGATCGAGTCATGCTCGCCATCGCCGACGAGCCGCTGCCGCAGCCGGTCCGGGCGTTCGGCCTGGCCCTGCTCGGGGGTCACCTCCGGGCCGCCGCATCCGCCGTCGGCGATGCGTGGCGGACGATCGCGAGCTCACCAGCGCCGTTGTTCGTCCGCGCCCAGGCGCTGGCTCTCGTCCTCGTCGTGCTGGTCGCGTCCCTTGCGCTGGCCGGCGGGGCCACGGTCGGAGCGATGGGTCTGCTCGGCAATGGGCCAGTGACGCCAGTTCCTTCCGGACCGCCACCGACCGTGCCTGTCGCCAGCCCGACTCCCTCGCCGTTGCCACAGGCCGAGGACACGCCGAGCGCGTCACCGGAGGAGTCGAGCGATGCAGAGGCGACCGAGACGCCCGACGCGACCGAGACGCCGGATTCACAGGAAACGGAGCGGGCGACCACGCGACCCCGGACAGCCGAGCCGACCGAAGACCACGGCGGCGATCGGTCCGGGTCAGAATCCGGCTCAGGATCCGGCTCCGACGGAGGGGACCACACCCCGAGCCCGACCGAGACCGACAACCACTCGGGCGGCGACGGCTAAGTGAAGTTCCCCGGTGAAGATGAGACTGGGTACCGTGGCCCTCGAGGAGGGAGCGGATGCCGGAGTTCAAGTCTCGGACGTACGCCAACCCGCGGCGCCTGCCGCGGCGGAACCACTACCAGGAGGGCCCGGACTTCCTGTTCGTCGCGACCCAGGGCGGGCGACCACCGGAGAGCACCGTCGGAGACGGACCGGCGGCGAGCGTCCGGCGCCGTCGTGCCGCGCTCCGACGCTGGGGCGACGGGGAGCCGATCGGTGCGATCTGCGCGGAGGTTCACTGCAGCCGGGCGAGCCTGTTCCGCTGGCGGACGCGCTACGAGGCGGGCGGCCTCGAGGCGCTCGTCGATCGACCGCGGGTCGGCCGCGCGAGCGCCCTGCCGCCAGCCATCGAGCGGCTCATCCTGACCGTCCGCCTGCTGACCTACTGGAACAGTCGGCGGATCGCCGCCGAGTTCCGGAGGCGTGGGGTCTGGCCGCTCGGCCATGGCCAGATCGACCGGCTCCTCGACCGGAACGGCAGCCATCGGCCGAGCTATGTCCGGACACCCGGCCCGCGCTACGAGCGGGCCGCCGTCAACGAGCTCTGGCACATCGACCTCAAGGGCCCGTTCTACCTGCTCGGCGCGACCGGCCGAGCGCGGACCTGTCACTTCGCCGCCCTGGTCGACGACCACAGTCGGTTCCTGCTCGGGATCCGGGCCGTGCCGACCAAGGAGGCGGTCTGGATCCTCGCCCTGCTCGAGGAGGCGATCGAGCTGTGCGGCGTCCCGCAGGAGCTGATGACCGACAACGGGACACCCTTCGTGGCGATCGTCCGGACGATGCTCAGCCGCTTCCAGCGGAGCCTGGCCGAGCTCGCCATCCGGCACATCCGGACCCAGATCGACACGCCCTGGACGAACGGCAAGATCGAGCGCTTCTGGGCGACTCTCCAGGCCGAGGTCCTCGACCGTCAGCAGCTCGTCGACCTGGCTGAGGCCGAGGCCGCCGTCACCGCCTACGCCGGCTACTACAACTACCACCGGCTTCACGGCGAGCTCGACTGGCAGACGCCCGCCGAACGCTTCGACGGCACGCCGTTCACCGACCGGGGCTTCGGGAGCGTGCCTGCCCTGGCCGGTGTCGCCGATCTCCTCGACGCATCCATTCGTCCGGACCTCGGTCAAGCCCACGCCTTCTGCGGCCACTGTGGCCCCCGATCGCCAGCCAGCGCCTCT
>DATAIW010000172.1:0-15056 GCA_036262455.1 Candidatus Limnocylindrales bacterium
CGCTCATTGGAGCACCCTCTCAACTGCCACGATGAGGGTGGCCCTCGGGTCCTGCCGGGGTGACGAGTCCGCTCGCTTGTCGCGTGACGACCAGCATGAGATCTCTCGCCCCCGGTGGCCCGGGTGACCCGGATCGGCCACAGGGAATAGCGCCACAGAGCGCCGAGCAATGAGCGACCGACCAGGGTTCCCCAGGACTCCGGGGGCGTGACCATCATCGCACCGGAGGACGATCCGATGAACCGATACGCCGGGCTCGACTGGGCGTCCGAGATCCACGCCGTCTGCGTTATCGACGAGACCGGCGAGGTCCTCGAGCGGCTGCGGATCCCGCACACTCGGCTCGGCCTGGCCGAGCTCACCAGCCGGCTCGCCCGGCACGCCGACCCGGCGGAGCTGCCGGTGGGGGTCGAGCGCTCGGACGGCCCGCTCATCGAGGCGCTCCGGGCCGGCGGCTTCCCGGTCGTGGTCATCCCGCCCCACACGGTCAAGGCGGCTCGCCCGCGCTTCAGCGCAGCCAACGTCAAGAGCGACCCGGGCGATGCGCGCCTGCTGGCCGACCTCGTTCGGACCGATGGCGGCCGGTTCCGGGTGCTCACGCCGTCCGATCCCGCGACCGCCGCCCTGCGCCGGCTCGTCCGGACGCGTGGCGAGCTGGTCGCCGAACGGACCCGGCTCGCCAACCGCCTGCGTGGCCTGCTCGAGGACAGCTGGCCGGGCGCAGCCGAGATCTTCGCCCGGGTCGACTCGCCGATCGGACTCGACTTCTGTGAGCGCTATCCGAGCCCGCGCTCGGCCCGGACGCTCGGCGAGGCGCGTCTCGTGTCGTTCCTCGTCCGCCACCACTACTCCGGCCGACGGCCGGCCGGCGAGCTCCTGGCGCGCTTGCGGGCCGCTCCGGTGGTGACCGAGCCGGCGATCGTCGACGAGGCCACGGCCGATGCCGTCCGGGCGCTCGTCGCCTGCCTGCGCGCGATCCTCGCCCGGCTGGCCGACCTGGAAGGCGCGATCCGGGCGGCGCTCGCGGCCCATCCCGATGGAGCGCTCTTTCGGAGCTTCCCGCGGGCCGGCGAGATCAGCGCTGCCATGCTCCTCGCCGAGATCGGAGTCGATCGCGAGCGGTTCCCGTCGGCCGAGGCGCTGGCCGCCCAGGCGGGTGCCGCGCCCGTCACCCGAGCGTCCGGCAAGAGCTCGGTCGTCGGCTTCCGCTGGGCCTGCGACCATCGGCTCCGGCAGGCGCTCACCCAGTTCGCCGACAACAGCCGACACGCCAGCCCGTGGGCCGACGACGTGTACCGCCGGGCGCGCCGGCGTGGGGCCGACCACCCGCATGCGATCCGGATCCTGGCCAAGGCCTGGTCGCGGGTCATTTGGCGCTGCTGGCAGGATCGCGCGCCATACGATCCGGCTCGCCACGGCGGCCTCAACCGTCTCGAGCAGACGGCCGCCTGACAGGAGGGGTTGACACAGGGATCTCATGCCTGGACCTCGACGAGGATCCGGTCTCCGTCCACGACGACGCGGTACGTGCGAATTGGATAGTCGGACGGCCCCCGCTCGCGTGATCCGCTGGTGACATCGAACTGGCTGCCGTGCCTGGGGCAGGTGATGATCGGTCCGACCAGCTCCCCGTCAGCCAGGGATGCACCCGCATGGGGGCATTCGTCGCGGACGGCATGGAGCCGGTCACCGACGCGAAAGATGGCGATCGAGCCTCCGGGCGCGTCGGGCAACCGCCCGACCAGACCGTCGCCTTCACGCTCGATGAGCCTGACCGCAAGTCGGCTGGCGCTCGCCGCCGGTCCGCGAGCGGCGAGGCGCTCGTCGAGCAGGCGTTCGAGCTGTGGCACGAAAGCCCCCCGGTTGGCGACGAGGTCCGCGCCGGCCGCGATCGCGCCGTGCCACAGCTCCTGGTCCGGGATGCGAATGGATCCCGCCAGGACGGTGTCCGGCCAGCGCCTCCGCCATTCGACGATCCGATCCACGGCGCCCGCCAGCTCGAGCTCCGCGATCACCGCGACGGGCGGCTCCTCATCGGGTGGTGCGGCGCCGTCGTCGGCCGAATGGATGTGGAGGCGGTGCCTCGCCGCCAGTGATTCGAGGCGGCCCAGCAGGACCGGGTCGCGCACGGCCACGAGCAGGCGACGTGGCATCGCAAGCTCCTAGCCCGTCGTTGGGCGTTCTCGTCGCGACGCGCCTGACGGTCGGGACGACGACGGCAGGACCCGCAGGTCGAGTCCGCCGGCAACATCCGACGGCCCCGGAAGGTCAGGGAGGTCGCACTCGCGGATGCAGTCGAGGATCCGCGAGACCTTCGGCTCGGTGATCCGATAGAAGACCCGCGGGCCTTCGCGACGATCGCCGACGACGCCTTCGGCCCGCAGGATCTTCAACTGCTGGCTGACCATCGCCTGGCCGACGCCGGTGGTCTGGACGAGATCGGTCACGTTCCGCTCACCGCCCTCGAGCAGCTCGAGGAGCCGGAGACGGAGGGGATGGCCGACCACCCGGATGACCCGTGATGCACGTTCGAGAACGCCCGCGTCGATGGCCCGGAGGCGAGGAATGGCGTCGTCCATGGCCGGCACAGTCTACGTGAGCCCGAGGCGTCGGGCCGCCGCTCGTCCTTCGCGATCAGGCGCGAATCGAGTCCGCGATGAACGGCCGAATCGGGTGTCAGGACGGTTCAACGACGGCCTCCGGCATGCGAATTGACATGCCCTGTGGCGCGGAGTATATAGGGACATCACGATACGGCAATAGCCACGATCGGCATTCCGGCGTCGGTGCGCGTTTCGGGGACTGCAGATCGCCCTCGCACCCGGTCACGGAGGGTCACGATGACGGAAGCCCGGACGGCGGACCAGACGCTCGACTGCAAGGGCCTGCTCTGCCCGATGCCGATCGTCAAGCTGGCGAAGGCGTTCAAGGAGCTCGTGCCGGGCCAGGTCCTCCTGCTCGAGGCGACCGACCCGGGGTCCGTCCCGGACGTTGCCGCCTGGTCGAAGAACACGGGCAATCCGATCCTGTCGCAGGACCGGGACGGGGCCGTCATGCGCTTCTGGATCGAGAAGGCATGACCGCTGGTCGATCGCGCTAGGCAGGGGCGATCGCGGTGGCCAGCATCCTCTACGTCCACACCGGCGGTGTCGCCAACCCCGAGCGGAGCGCGACCCCGATCTACCTCGCGACGACGGCGGCGGCCATGGACATCGAGGTCGGCATCTACTTCACCGTCAACGGGCCGACCCTCCTGAAGAAGGGCGCGGCCGAGGCGCTCATCGTCCCCAAGTACGACGGCAACGGCGCGCCGCTCAAGCGGTTCATCGACCAGGCGATCGACATGGGCGTGAAGTTCTATGTCTGCCAGCCGAGCCTCGACCTCCACGGGCTGACCGTCGACGACCTGATCGACGGGGTGAAGATGATCGGCGGGGCAGCGTTCAACGACATGGCCCTCGAGGCCGACCGGGTCATCTGTTTCTAGGGAGCGCCGGATGACTCTCGAGGCTCGCTACGCCGACGTCCCTATGGAGACCAAGCAGCAGCTGTTCGACGAAGTCAAGGCCGACCGGCGCTTCAAGGACTACCTCTACGGCTGCTACGAGTGCGGGATCTGCGTGGCCGCCTGCCCGTCGGCCCGGTTCTACGACTTCTCGCCGCGGAAGATCGCCCAGGCGGCCAGCCGCGAAGACCTGCCGATGTTCTTCGAGCAGCTCAACGACGACATCTGGAACTGTTCGCAGTGCTTCTCGTGCACCCGCTGTCCGCGCGGCAACAACCCGGGCGGTCTGATCACGATCATGCGCGAGGTCTCGATCAACAACGGCCTGACGTCGGCCAAACAGGCCCTCGAGGGCTACGGCCGGGTCGTCTACAAGATCATGTCGACCGGAACCCAGGTCTCGCCGGACATGCTCCAGCCAAACGCGTTCCCCGACTGGGGGCCGCACGTCCAGGAGATCTCGGACAACCTCGCGTTGTGGCGGCGGGCCCTTCCGCCGGACACGATGCACACGACATCGACGGCCTGGGAGGTGGATGACAAGACCCTCACCGAGCTCTACCTGATCTGGCACATGACGGGCGTGCTCGACATGATCAAGGGGGTCGACCCTGGTCTCCACATGATTCTCAACGACGTCATGGAAGAGCTGCTCGAAGAGGCCGGCTACTCCGCCGACTGAGGAGGTCCACCCGTATGCCGATCCCGTTGACCGTTCTGGACACGAGGCGCGAGGCGCGCGACGAGCGTGGTCCGGCGACCCCGCCCACCGAGGACGTCCGGGAGCGCGTGTTCGAGCTCGAGGCTCGCGGTGAGTGGCTCGTCCAGCGCGTTCCCGAGCCGTGGATCGGGGTGACGACGAAGTACGGCCGGACCAAGAAGATCCCGATCGCGAAGACCTGGCACCACAAGTCGTGCGGCCAGTGCGGCCACATCCCGGGCTACTCCACGTCGATCTTCTGGCTCATCCGCAAGCTCGGTCTCGACTACAGCGACCCCAAGGACCAGACGTCCTGCACCGCCTGGAACTACTACGCCTCGGCGACCTCGAACCAGGGCGCCCAGGCCGCGGTCGCGATGCGCAACTTCGGGGCGGCCTACGAGTCCGGCTACTTCCCGATGATCCATTGTGGGACCTCGTACGGCCACTACAAGGAGGTCCGCGAGGAGCTCGTCCACTCGGCCGACCTGCGCGACGAGGTCCGGAGAATCTGCGACAAGCTCGGCAAGCCGTTCGTCATGCCGGAGGAGATCGTCCACTACTCCGAATGGGTGTACGCGATGCGCGACGAGTTCGCCAAGCGCCGCGTCCTCGACCTGTCGGCAATCGACGTGACGGTCCACCCCGCCTGCCACTACCACAAGCTCGTCGTCGAGGACGCGATCTACGACCCCGACGTCTACGGCGGCCAGCGGACCGCCGTCGTGTCGGCCGTCGTCACCGCCCTCGGTGCGAACGTCAAGGACTACAGCACCTGGTTCGACTGCTGCGGCTTCGGCTTCCGCCACATCCTGGTGCAGCGCGACTTCACCCGGTCGTTTGCGACCATGCGCAAGATCGAAGTCATGCGCGAGGAGGCCAACCCGGACGTCGTGCTGACCCACGACACGGGTTGCGTGACGACGCTCGACCAGAGTCAGTTCGCGGCCCGCGCCCACAAGCCGAACGTCGGCATCCCGGTCATGTCGGAGGCGCAGTTCGCGGCCCTCGCGATGGGCGCCCACCCATACCGGGTCGCCCAGCTCCACTGGCACAGCACGGAGTACCGTCCGCTGCTCGAGAAGATGGGCATCGACTGGCGAGAGCGCTGGCGGGAGTTCGAGGACGACCTCGAACGGCTCAAGAAGAACGACAAGACATACCTCACCTGGGAAGACGCCGATGTCTGACACCGTGCTCGTGGTCGGCGGCGGGCCGGCCGGTCTCGAAGCCGCCCATGCGATCGCCGACATGAGCGCTCGCGCGATCCTCGTCGAACGCCGGGCGGTCCTCGGTGGCACCCCCGACGAGTCGAGCTATGCCGCTCTCACGCCACGAATGGGCTCCGCTCAGGAGGCGCTCGACCTCCTCCGCGCCGGCGTCCAGGATCCCAACGTGGAGATCCATCTCGAGACCCAGCTCACCGCCTGCAGCGGTTCGGTCGGGAACTTCTCCGTGACCCTCGAGGGGCCGGCCGGCGTGACGACCGAGACGGTCGGATCGATCGTCGTCGCGACTGGCTTCCAGCACTTCGATCCGGGTCGCGAAACCCAGATGTACGGCTATTACGAGTACCCCGACGTCATCACCCTGCCCGACGCCGAGAAGATGCTCAGCGAGCACCGCTTCGTCCGACCGTCGAACGGTGAGCCGCCCCGCAACGTCGCATTCATCCAGTGCGTCGGCTCGCGCGATCGGCGCCTCGGCAACGAGTACTGCTCGAAGGTCTGCTGCGGGGTCGCCTCGAAGGAGGCGATCGAGATCCGGCGGCTCCTGCCGGACGCCAAGGTCTACATCTTCTACATCGACATGCGGATGTACGGCTACTGGGAGAACGAGATCTACTGGCCGGCCCAGGAGCAGTACAACGTCAACTACATCCGCGGGATCGTGACCGAGATCGTCGCCAGGGACGGCCGGCTCCTGATGAAGGGCGAGGACACCACGATGGGCCGGCCCCTCGAAGTCCTGATGGACGTCATCGTCCTGTCGGTCGGGATGGAGCCCAGCCGGGGGACCCGCGATGTCGCCGGGATCCTCGGGGTCGACCAGAACAAGTACGGCTTCATCGCCACCCCGGGTGATCCGATGGACCCGGTCGGGACAAGCGTTCCCGGGATCTTCGTCGCGGGCGCAGCCGCCGGGCCGAAGGATCTCGAGGACACGATGTCGATGGCCGGCGCGGCGGCCATGCGGGCCCTCCGGGCGATTCGAGGTCAAGCCCGGGCCGAAGTCGGCGCGACGCGATGACCTGGGGGCCCGCCGTGTTCGGCGGCGGCACGGGCATCGTCGACCGCGATTCGGTCGATTCGCCGAGCGCCGTCGAGTTCATGCGCGAGGCGTTGATCAAGATCAGCGAGGAGGACATCGGCGCCGTCGCCGAGCTCCTTGCCCGCAAGCACCGCGCCCTCGCCCCCGTCCTCGGCGCGGATGCGCTCGCCTCGGCCAACGCCGAGGCCGTCCGCCCGATCCTCGCCCGGACGTTCGCCACCCGTCGCCGTACCGACGAGATCCTCGTCAAGGTCGGAGCGCCCGTCCTCGCGACGGCGATCCGCGACCTGCTCCACGGCGGCGGGGGGATCGATGCCCGGTTCCGCGCCTTCGACGAGGCGCTCGAGCCGATCGAGGCGCCGGTCCGGCGCGATCTCGCGGGGGAGTGCCTCCACTTCCTCGACCCCGAGCGCTATTGGCTGTGGAGTCGCTGGATGTGGGACCCCCAGACGATGACCGGGGCTCTCCCCCTCGTCATGGTCGACGACTTCGACTTCGACGGCCCCGATGCCGGCGCCGTCTATCTGCGGGTCGGCGCGGCGACCGCGGCGGTCATCGCCACCGCCGACGAGCTCGGCTTCAAGCGGATGCGGGCGAGTCCGTTCGTTGTCGAGGTCTATCTCGCGGCGATCTACGGGATCTACCTGTACACGGTGACCCGGCTGCGGATGACCCAGGAGTTCAATCGCGTCCTCCCCCAGCTACCGGATCTCGTCCGGCGGCTGCTCGGGGTCCGTCGACTCGACGAGGCGGTCGGCCATGGGGCGTGAGCTGCCGATGATGAAGGTCGACCGCGTCATCGAATTGGAGCATGCCGTCGTCGACGGCGTCGACATCTCCGGTCACTGGAACCGGATGTTCACCGATCGCTCGATCGAGGAGTACCCGACCGAGGCGATGGACTGGGTGACCGGCCTCGCCGGCGGCGAATCGCTGCGGAGCTGCTACCAGTGCGGCAAGTGCGTCCCCGTCTGCCCGGTCAATCACGTCGGCAGCTACGGCCCGCGCAAACTCCACGTGAAGGTCCTCCGTGGCAACAACCTGCTCGACGACCCGGACCTCTGGCTGTGCACGACGTGCGGCAACTGCTTGCGCGTCTGTCCGAAGGAGGTCAACCCGCTCGAGTTCATGCCGGCGATCCGGGAGCAGGCCGTGCTCGAGGGCAACGTCCCGGCCGAGCTCGCGAAGGTGTTCGAGAACCTCCAGCGCCAGGGCAACCCGCACGGCCATTCGCCTCGCAAGCGGGCCGACTGGGTCGCCGACGCGGGCGTCCCGGTTCCCCTCATCGCGGAGATCGGCCGTCCGGTTGACGTCCTCTGGTACGTCTCGGATTACACCTCGTACCACCCCCGTGGCCAGGATGCCGCGCGGGCCATGGCCCGGATCCTGACGGCCCTCGGGATCGACTTCGCGATCCTCGGCAACGAGGAGCGGAGCGACGCGGATTCGGCCCGGCTGGCCGGCGAAACCGGATTGTTCGAGATGCTCGCCGAGCAGAACATCAAGACGTTCCGCAAGTACGAGTTCGAGCGCCTCGTCGTCATGGACCCGCACGCCTTCAATGCGTTCAAGAACGTCTATCCGCGGCACGGCTGGGAGGGCGAGGTCCTCCACTACACCCAGTTCCTTGCCCCGCTGATCGACCGGATCGAGTTCAAGTCGAGCGTCGATGTCGACGTGACGTACCACGACCCGTGCTATCTCGGCCGCAACAACGGCGAGTTCGACGCGCCGCGCAGGCTGCTCGAGGCAATCCCCGGCGTCCGCCTGGCAGAGATGCCGCACAACAAGAAGAACGGCTACTGCTGCGGCGGCGGCGGCGGCGGGATGTGGCTCGACGGCTTCGTCGCCGATCACGTCTCGGAGCGCCTGTCCGAGCGCCGCGTCCGGGAAGCCGTCGAGACGGTTGCCATGGACGGGACCGGCGTCCTGTCGGTCGCCTGTCCGTACGAGCCGTCGCGGTTCGAGGACGCCGTCAAGTCGACCGGCAACGACGGCCGGCTGATCGTCCGCGACATCGTCGAGCTGATCGACCAGGCGATGCAACCGGCGACGTCCTGACCCGATGGGTCGACGACGCCCGCGCGCATCGCGGGGCTCACACCGCATCCCTGCATACGCGCTGTTCGAGGAGGACTGATGGAGCTGATCGTGCTGCTCAAGGCCGTGCCCGATCTGACCGAGGAGCTCGAGATCGACGCCGCCGGGACGGGCCTGGCGACGGAGTGGTTGACCTGGGTCGCGAGCGAGTGGGACGAATACGCGGTCGAGGAGGCGCTCCAGCTCAAGGAATCGTTCGGGGCGACCGTCACCTGCCTTGCCCTCGACACGGGCTCGGTCGACGAGCTGCTCGCGACCTGCCTGGCCCGCGGCGCCGATCGCGTCCTCAAGGTGGGTTCGTTCGAGCGGCCGCCGGACTCGCACACCGCAGCCCGGGCGTTCGCCGCCGCGCTCGGCGGACTCTCCTACGACCTGGTCCTGACCGGCGTCCAGGCGATCGACGACGTCGACGGTCAGGTCGGCCCGCTCCTCGGCGCCGCCCTGGACCTGCCCCACGTCAGCGTCGTGACCCACATCGCCCTTGCCACGGATGGCAAGTCGGCGACGGTGAACCAGGAATACGCCGGCGGCATCGTCGGCGAGTTCGAGGTCGACCTGCCGGCGATCCTGGGCGTCCAGACCTCGCGCGAGGTTCCCCGCTACGCACCCGTCAGCCGGGTTCGACAGCTGTTGAAGACGGCTGAGATCGGCCATCTCGACGCGCCCGCCGACGGCGGCTCGGGGCTCATCGTCGAGGCGATGGAGGTCCCGAAGGCGGACCACCAGGCCGAGATGATCGGCGGCAACGCCGACGCGATCGCGGCACGACTGGTCGAGATCCTCCGTGAGCGTGGACTGACGTCCGGGAGCGCCCGATGAGCGGCACGATCCTCGTCCTCGTCGAGCATCGCGATGGCGTCGTCGCCGACGCGACCTTCGAGCTCCTCGGGCGGGCCCGCACGCTGGCCAGCGCCGCGTCTGTCGAGGTCGAGGCCGTCCTCCTCGGCTCCGGCGTCGACGACCTTGTCGGCCAGCTCGGCGCCGCCGACCGCGTCGTCCTGATCGACGACCCGGCGCTGGCCGAGTTCACCCCGAGCGGTTACCACTCGGCGCTCGTCCCGGTCGTCCGCGATCGGGCGCCGCTCCTCGTCCTGGCCGCGAACACCGGCGTCGGGATGGACGTCGCGGCCGGGTTGTCGATGGCAACGGGCCTCGCCCTCGCTGCCTACGCGATCGATGTGACCGTCGCCGGCGGTTCGCCGCTCGTCACCTGCCAGCTCTACGCCGGCAAGATCAACGCCCGGGTCCGGTTCGCGGACGGCCGGGGGATCGTGACGCTCGTCGTGGGGACGGCGCCGGCCGAGCCCGGCAACGTCGCCGGCTCGCCGCCGATCGAGCGGATCGGGGTCGCGGCCAGCGACGGCCGTATCCGGTTCCGGCGGTTCATCCGGCCGGAGGCCGGCGACGTCGACATCACGCGCGAGTCGATCCTCGTGTCCGTCGGGCGGGGGATCGGCGAACGGGAGAACCTCGAGCTGGTCGAGGAGCTGGCGACGGTCCTCGGCGGCGTCGTGTCCTCGTCACGGCCGATCGCCGACGCCGGCTGGCTGCCAAGGACGCGCCAGGTCGGCAAGTCCGGCCAGCGGGTCAAGCCCAGGCTGTACCTCGCCCTCGGCATCAGCGGGGCACCGGAACACCTCGAGGGGATGCGCGGGGCGGACCTGATCATCGCGGTCAATACCGATCCGCGGGCACCGATCTACGGGGTTGCCAACTACGGAGCCGTGGCCGATGTCATCGACGTCGTCCCGGCGCTGACGAAGCAGCTCCGCGGCTGAGGCGCGGATGCTGGACGCGAGCGTCACGCGGGAGGTCTTCGAGGGGCTGTCGCCCGACGGCGAGCTTGCCTTCTACCTCCTCGCCGCCCTGGCCACGACGATCTTCGTCGTCGGGCTCGGCCTGCGGCTGCGGAAGTACCTTCGCGGCCGGCGTGAGGATCGCGTCGGGTCCCTGACCGCGTTCATCGGCCGGGCGATCGGCGGCGTTCGCGCAACCGCCACGAGCGAGACGGTCCGCAAGCGCGACGCGTACGCCGGGATCTTCCACGCCGCGGTGATGTGGGGCTTCATCGTCCTCTTCATCGGGACGGTCATCCTCACGATCGACACCGATATCGTCGGGCTCATCGCGCCGCAGTACCACTTCTTCAACGGCGCCTTCTACGTCGTCTACTCGTTCATCCTCGACCTCCTCGGGCTGGCCCTGCTCGTCGGCCTGGCAGCGCTGGCCTGGCGGCGAGCGCGGTTCCACAAGCGGGAGCTGGACTACGCCCGGGTCGACCTCGGGGCGGCGACCACGGACCGTCGTCCGTTCGTGTTCGGCGATTGGCTGTTCCTCGGCTGGCTCGGCCTGCTCGGGACCAGCGGGTTCATCGTCGAGGGCGTCCGGATCGTCGCCCACGACTTTCCATGGTTCGAAGCGTTCTCGCCGGTCGGCGAGATCCTCGCCCGGGTCGTTGCGTTCCTCGGCCTGAGCGCGGCGACGGCCGGCTCGCTCCACCCCTGGCTGTGGTGGTTCCACGCGATCGCCGCCCTGGGCTTCGTCGCCTACATCCCCTACGCCAAGGCGATCCACATGCTGACCGACGGGGCGAACCTCGCCCTCCGATCGCCGCTGGCCGGCCGCCGCCTGCCGGTCATCGATCCGGCCCCGCGACCCCTCCTCGCCGGTCTCGCCCCGGCCGCCGCCGGCGACAGCCACATCGGCATCCGCGACCTTGCCGACTTCAGCTGGAAGCAGCTCCTCGACTTCGATGCCTGCACCAAGTGCGGCCGCTGCCACGCCGCCTGTCCGGCGGTCGCGGCCGGGGCGCCGCTGTCGCCGCGCGACCTGATCCTCGACCTTCGCCAACAGGCCGACGCCTCCTGGGCGGTCCGCGGCCCGGGCATGGAGCGACGATCCGACGTCACCTACGGCGGGGCACGGGCCGACGCCGGCGAGCCGGTCTTCAGCGACGTCGCGACGCCCGTGACTCGCGGTGGACTGATGGCCGGTGGGCTGGTCAAGGCCGAGACGCTGTGGGCCTGCACGACCTGCCTCGCCTGCGTCGAGGCCTGCCCGGTCGGGATCGAGCACGTCCCGGCAATCGTCGGGATGCGGCGCTCGCTCGTCGATCAGGGAGCCGTCGAGCCGGGGCTCCAGACGGTCCTCACCAGTCTCGCCAAGCAGGGCAACTCGTTCAGCCAGTCCGGTCGCGGCCGGGCGAAGTGGGCCGACGGCCTGCCCACGCCGCTCCGCGACGCCCGCAGGGAGGAGGTCGACTGGCTCTGGTTCGTTGGCGACTTCGCCTCGTTCGACGTTCGGGTCCAGGAGGCGACCCGTCTCGTCGCGCGCGTCCTCCAGGCCGCCGGAGTCGATTTCGGGATCCTGTTCGAAGGCGAGCGGAACGCCGGCAACGACGTCCGCCGGGTCGGCGAGGAGGGCCTGTTCGAGATCCTCGTCGAACACAACGTCGGCCAGCTCGAGAAGGCCCGCTTCCGGCGGATCGTGACGACCGATCCCCACACCCTGAACACGCTGCGCCACGAGTACCCGGACTTCGGCGGCCGCTACGAGGTCTGGCACTACAGCCAGCTCCTCGCCGCCCTGTTCGATGACGGCCTGCTCCGGACGCGACGGCCGATCGCCCGTCGAGCGACCTATCACGACCCGTGCTATCTCGCCCGCTACAACGACGTCACCCGAGCGCCGCGCGACGTCCTCGCCGCGATCGGCGCACGGCTCGTCGAGATGCCGCGCAACGGCACGAACACGTTCTGCTGCGGCGCCGGCGGCGGGCGGATCTGGATGGACGACTCCGGGCTCCGCGAGCGCCCGTCCGAGCAGCGGATGCGCGAGGCGGCGGCGCTCGAGCGCGTCACCGACTTCGTGACGGCGTGCCCGAAGGACCTGACGATGTACACGGCTGCCGCCAAGGCGACCGGCCTCGACGACCGGCTGGTCGTGAGCGACCTGATCGAACTCGTCGCGCGGGCGATCGACCTCGGCGACGAGGTTGCCGAGGAGTCGTCGATGGACGACGAGGTTGCCCTTCTTGCGGCGGCCGGGTCGGCCGGTGCCTGACGTGACGGACGTGCCTGACGTGACGGACGCCGCCGTCGGCGCGGTCGCGGCCGACGCCCCGGTCGTGGCCGACGAGCTCCTCGACCGGCTGGCCGCGGCCGTTGCGGCTCGGGTCCGCGGCCGTCGGACGGCAGAGGAGCGGCTCGGCGCGTTCGCGTTTCACGAGGGGCCACGCCACGGCCGACAGGCAGGCATGGCACCGCTCGATCGGTCGACAGCCGACGAGTCGACCCCGGACTCAGCCGCGATCGACTGGCGCTACTTCGTCCTCCGCGCCCTCACTGCCCTCGGTGATCCCGACGCCGTCCGGATCCTCGAGGCCCTGCCACCCGACGGTCGACCCCTCGACGCGCTGGTCGGTCTCGTCGAGCCCGACGTCCCCGACCCGGTGGCCGCCGCCGATCGGATCGGTCGACTCGCCGCGGCGGGCCTCGTCGGTCGGGACCTCGAGAGCGACCACGTGTCACTCCTGCCGCTCGGGGAGGTGCTGCTCGAGCTGGTCCGCGACGTGGCGCGGCGGGCGAGCGTCGCCGACCGATGATCTGCCCGTACTGCTCCGCGCCCGGGACGAGGATGGAGACGCACGCCCACCTTGGCGATGTCCATGGTGACCAGGTCCGGACCTTCCGCGACGAGCAGCGCGACAAGCTCATGTTCGCCCTCGACTGCCCGTTCTGCGACGAGGGCATGGAGCGGGTCGCCAATCCCCGCGGTCGTGAGGCCGGCTTTCTCGATGAGTTTCGCCGCGAGATCACGCTCGTGGCCTTCGATCTCTTGCTGTATCACTTCCAGGCATCCCATGCTGAACGCGTCCAGCTGCCGCCGGTTCCGGCCGACACCGGACCCGAGACAGGAGGAACCGGATGACGCAAGTTCGCGGCTGCGAGGTCCCCGAGGACCTGTATTACTGGGTGGAGAAGCACGTCTGGGCCCGCCACGACGGCGATGGACTGCTGACGATCGGGGTCACGGACACGGCCCAGCACCTCGCTGCGCGGGTCGTCGCGATCACCGCCAAGAAGGTCGGCCGCCAGATCGAGCGAGGGCAGAGCGTGGCCACCCTCGAGAGCGGCAAATGGGTCGGACCTGTGCCGGCGCCCGTCGACGGCGAGATCGCCGAGGTCAACCCGGCGATCGCGACCGATCCGACGATCGTCAACAGCGACCCGTACGGTGCGGGCTGGATCGTCAAGTTCCGGGCCACGGACTGGAGCGGCCAGCATGCCCAGCTCGTCACCGGCGCCGCGGGTGTCGAGGCCTACCGCGCCTTCCTCGAAGCCGAGGGCATCGCCTGTGATTGAGGGCCTGCCCGGACACGCCGGCTCGTACCGCGGTTGCGAGATCCCGCCCGACCTTCTCTATGACATCGAGCGCGATGTCTGGGTCCGGCCGGGTCCCGATCGGACGCTGACGATGGGGATGACCGACCCGGCCCAGTCGCGGGCCGGCAAGTTCCTTCACATCCAGTTCAAGAAGGTCGGCCGCCATCTCGAGGCCGGTCAGAGCGCGGCGACGATCGAGACCGCCAAGTGGGCGGGCCCCTTCCCGAGTCCGGTTGCCGGGACGATCGTCGACACGAACGAGGCCGCGTACGGGGCCGACATCCTGATCGCCAACCGCGATCCATACGGGGCCGGTTGGATCGTTCGCCTCGCGCCGGACGACCCGACGGCCGCGATCTCCAATCTGATGACCGGCCCGGAGGCGGTGGCCAGCTACGAGGCGAGGATCGATCTCCTTGGGCTGAACTGCATCCGCTGCGCGGACTGAGGGAGGACCGTCATGAACGCCATTCGCCTGCTCGACCTCGGATCGGTCCCCGCGATCCGCTCGCAAACCATCTATCACGCCGTCGGCTACGCCCTCGGGCCCGAGACGCCCGACACGATCATCCTCGTGTCGCCCGACGCCCCATACGTCTCGATCGGCCGGCACCAGGATGCCGACCGCGAAGTCGACCTCGATTACTGTCGGGAGGCCGGCCTGCCGGTGATCCGCCGCGAGGTCGGCGGCGGCGCCGTCTACCTCGACGGCAACCAGGTCTTCACCCAGTGGGCCTTCCGGGCCGACCATCTCCCGGCGACCGTCGAGGATCGCTTCCGGTTGTACGTCGAGACGCTCGTTCGGGCGTATCGCACGCTCGGGATCGCCGCCGAATACCGGCCGATCAACGACGTCCACGTCGCAGGCCGCAAGATCGGCGGGACCGGCGCGGCGCGGATGGACCGGGCCGAGGTCGTCGTCGGCAGCCTGATGTTCGACTTCGATATGGCGACGATGGCCCGGGTCCTCAAGGTCCCGTCGGAGAAGTTCCGCGACAAGGTCCACCAGTCGCTGATCGACTACATGACGACGATGCGCCGCGAGCTCGGCGAGCCGCCACCTCGCCAGGTCGTCGTTGACGCGTACGTGGCCGCC
>DATAIW010000173.1:0-2710 GCA_036262455.1 Candidatus Limnocylindrales bacterium
ACCACCCAGCGGTCGGCGAACAGGCCCGTGGCCATGTTGCCGCCGACGAACGCCGCCGGGTAACCGAACATCTTCTTCTGGACCGCATCCGGGTACCCGGCCATGACCGCCGCGAAGCGCTCGACGAGCTCCGGCGGGGACTTGCTGAAGCTTGGCATCGCGCGTTCGGCCATCGCCCTGTCTCCTGCTAGGTCGGCCTACGGTAGACCGATCGACCATGTCGCGGGAATCCCGCGTGGATCGCGGCGCGGGTCGCCGAGCCGAAGACGGCTTCAAGCCGACCCGAAGGTCCCGGGCGGAACCTCCGCCGGACGACTGTCGGTCGCCGCGGCGGCCGCGCCGGAGTCCCCGGAGCGCCGTCGGGTCGCCGCTGCCGCGTCGTTCGCTCCGACCGGGCGCGAGCGGCGCTCGATCCTGGCCCAGCTCATGCACGGCGCGACGGTTCGACGCGCAACGACGTTACGGCTCGCGACCGCCGAGCGGTTCCGGAGGTCGAGCGGTCGCGTTCTTCCGACGGCGTCGGGCGGGCGACCGGGATCGTCAGATCGCCGCGATCGACCGCGGCGCATGCCGCGGACCGAAGGCCGGTGGCCGGAGGCCGCTCGTCTCGAGGAGGCGGATCACGCGGGCGCGGTGGCCACGCCAGGGTTCCAGCAGCTCCAGCATCCGCTCGTCGGTCCCGCGGATCTCGCCGGCCAGGGTGAAGGCCACGAGGTTCGGAAGATGGAAGTCGCCGATGCTCACCGCGTCGGGGTCGCCGGTCGTTCGGAGCATCACCTCCGCCGCAGTCCACGGCCCGATGCCGGGCAGCGCAGTGAGACGTGCATAGGCGGCGTCGCGCGACAGTCGCGGGATCTCCTCGAACCGCCCCGCGTGGTCGGCCACCCGGCGGACGAGATCGGCCCGGCGGCGTTCGACCCCGAGCGGGTGGAAGGCGTGGTACGGGATCGCGGCGATGGTCACGGGCTCCGGCAGGAGTCGCAGCCCGAATGGCCCCGGAGCGGGCTCGCCCCAGCCGCGGACCAGTCCGCGCAGCCCGCGCCAGGCCTCGGTGCCGGTGACCTTCTGCTCGAGGATCGCGGGGATCAGTGCCTCGAGAACGGCGCCCGTCCGACCGAGACGGATCCCCCGCTGGCGCCGATCGAGCTCGGCGACGAGCGGGTGGTGATGCGGCTCGAAACCGGTCCGACTGTCCTCCAATCCGATCAGTGCCGGGACTGCGTCGAGGAGCCGGTCGGCGCCCGGGCCCCACGCCTCGGCCTCGACGCGATCCGCGAAGCCGGCGAGCGCGATCGTGGCCGGTCCGTCGACGGTCCGGGTGGCGCGGACGATCCGGCCGGCCACCAGTCGCATCGTGGGATCGCCAGCGCCACGCTGGTGGATGGCGAGGGTCCGGCGGAGATCGAGGGGTCCGTCGAGGACCACCGTTCTGGTCGGCATGACCGTGAAGTCTGTCACGCGAGGTCGCCCGGCGGGCAGGCAACGGCTGATGCGAGGCGGTCAGAGGCGACTGTTGCGGTAGCCGCAACGAGGTGCGAGGGCGCACCGATCGTGCGCGTTTCGGGACACCGGCCGGGGGTCGCCGTGCACGAATGCTGCCTTTGCCACGCTCCCGCAACGCATCGCAACCCTCCCGGCATGGGCAGAATCGAGACACCCTTGGTAAGGTACCGCCGACGTGCGACGCCTCAGAGTCGTCGCGGGCATGGCGCTCATCGCCCTGCTCGCCGCGGCCGCCGTCCCCGGATCCGTGGGATCCCAGGGCCCCAGCCCTGAACAACCGATCGATGCGATCCTCTTTCAAGGGGTGGACGCGGCATCGATCGACGGGACAGCGGCGATGACTCCTTCTCTCGATCCTGCGTACCGGTCTGACGGTGCGCTCAGCGATACGACGGTCCTTCTCGACCCGGACGAGCGGCCTGCTCCTGCAGGCCGTCCCGATGCGGCCGCGATCCAGCCCGACGCACCCGTCGGGTCGGTCACGATCCCGCAGTGGCACTTCGACTCGAATGTGTCGTTCTACGGTCCCGGCTTCTACGGGAACCGGACCGCGTGCGGCTACGCGATGACGAAATCCCTCGTCGGCGTGGCCCACCGGACCCTGCCCTGTGGAACGAAGGTCACCTTCCGCAATCCGGCCAACGGCCGTACGGTCACGACGATCGTCGTCGACCGCGGTCCGTACGTGGCGGGGCGCGACTGGGACCTGACGGGCGGGCTCTGCCTGGCCCTGGACCATTGCTACACCGGGCCACTCCTCTGGAAGCTCCCGTAGCTCGCTGACGACGACCGGACCGACCGGCCGTGCAGACACGCTGCCCAACGCAGCGAAGCTCCCTTCCGTTCCGGCGGGGAGCTTCGTCGCGCCCGCTGGCGGTCAATCGCGGAGCCAGATGGTCGAACGCGGTACCCTGCCCGGCATGTGCCGAAGCATCAAGGTCCTTCGCCGTCCGGACGAGCCGGCGACGACCGGTGAGATCGAGGCGGCCGCCCGCCAGTTCGTCCGCAAGGTCAGCGGCTACCGCACGCCGTCCCAGCGCAACAGCGCCGCCTTCGAGGCGGCGATCGAGGAGATCGCGGCCGTGTCGCGGAAGATGCTCGAGGAGATCGGGGCCACGGTCGAGGTCGGACCGGATCACTGGCATCCGGGTTCGGGTCGCGCGCGCCGGCCGGCCGCCCCGGCGTGACCGTCGAGGCGTCGCGAGGA
>DATAIW010000174.1:0-2515 GCA_036262455.1 Candidatus Limnocylindrales bacterium
GATGTCGGGCAGCGATCCGTCACTGGCCGTGACGATGGACGACGAGGCCGGGCGATCCAGTCGACCGCCGGCGGCGGAGCCTGAACCCGATCTCGAGATCGACGAGGATTTCCTGCGCCGCATCCGCGAGGTCTGAGCCGGGTCCGGGATCTGGTGAAGGGTCCGATAAGGACCCAGTGCTACACTCCCGGCCGTGCCAAAGAACCTGGTCATCGTCGAATCGCCTGCCAAGGCCCGCACCATCGAGCGCTATCTCGGCGCCGACTACCGGGTCCTGGCGTCCTATGGCCACGTCCGCGACCTGCCGGAGAATCCCGGCAAGGGCAAGTTCGGGGTGGACGTCGAGCACGACTTCGAGCCGGAATACGTCATCTCGGACGACCGTCGCAAGCAGGTCGCCGAGATCGAGAAGGCCGCCCGCAGCGCCGACGCCATCTTCCTCGCGACGGACCTCGATCGCGAGGGCGAGGCGATCGCCTGGCATGTCGCGGAGGCGGCCCACGTCGCCGCCGCCAAGACGTTCCGGGTCACCTTCAACGAGATCACGGAGTCCGCCATCCGCGAGGCGTTCGCCAATCCTCGCCAGATCGACATGGACCTCGTGGACGCCCAGCAGGCCCGTCGCATCGTCGATCGACTCGTCGGCTACACGCTCAGCCCGTTGTTGTCGCGCAAGGTCCGCGGTGGGCTGTCGGCCGGGCGTGTCCAGTCGGTCGCGGTGCGCCTCGTGGTCGAGCGGGAGCGCGAGATCACCGCCTTCCGGGCGCGCGAATACTGGACCATCGAGGCGCTCCTCGCGACGGTCGCCGGCGAGCGTTTCAGCGCCGACGTGGTCAAGATCGACGGCGCGCCGCTCGATGTCGTCGACGAGGCGACCGCCGAGCGCCACCGCGCCGCGATCGCCCAGCTCCATCCGAGCGTGACCAAGCTCGGGACGCGGACCCAGAAACGGTCACCAGCACCGCCATTCACGACCTCGACGCTCCAGCAGGAGGCAAGCCGCCGGCTGTCGTTCAGTCCGAAACGGACGATGTCGATCGCCCAGCGCCTGTACGAGGGGATCGCAACGGGCGAGGGACAGGTCGGTCTCATCACCTACATGCGAACGGACTCGACCGCGATCGCCGGCGTGGCCATGGGCGAGGCGCGCGAGGTCATCGGGGAGCGCTACGGCGACCGGTACACGATGCCCAAGGGCCGGGTCTACAAGACCAAGTCGAAGGGCGCCCAGGAAGCCCACGAGTCGATCCGCCCGACGAGCTTCCGGCGCGATCCGGACTCCGTCGCGTCCTCGCTCAAGCCGGAGGAGCTCCGGCTCTACCGCCTGATCTGGCAGCGCGCCATCGCCTCGCAGATGTCGCCCAAGGAACTCGAGACGACCACGATCGACCTGGCGGAGGACGGCTACGAACTGCGGGCATCCGCGACGAAGGTGCTGTTCGACGGGTTCGCCCGGGTCTATACCGAGGGCCGCGACGACGATGCCGCCGATGACGACGAGGAGACCGGGCGATTGCCCACGCTCGTGGCCGGCGACACCACCTCCGTCGAGGAGGTCACACCGACCCAGCATTTCACGGAGCCGCCGCCGCGCTTCACGGAGGCCACCCTGATCAAGGCCCTCGAGGAGCACGGGATCGGTCGTCCGTCCACGTATGCCGCGACGATCTCGACGATCACCGACCGGGGCTACGTCCGGGTCGCGGAACGACGACTCCACCCTGAACCGGTCGCCGAGATCGTGACCGACCTGTTGGTCGAACACTTCGGGGACTACGTGGACGTCACGTTCACGGCCCGGATGGAAGAGGAACTCGACGAGGTTGCCCGCGGCGAGCGCGAATGGGTCCCGCTCCTGCGGGCGTTCTACGGTCCGCTGCGCGACCGGGTCGAGGAGAAGAGGCGCGAACTCAAGCGCAGTGACTTCACGACGGAGCCGACCGACGAGGTCTGCTCGCTGGGTCACCCGATGGTCATCCGGCTCGGTCGGAACGGTCGGTTCCTGGCCTGCTCGCTCTACCCGGAGCACAAGGAGAGCCGCCCGTTGCCCGGGGATGAACCGCCGCCGCAGGAGGGGACCGGCGAGGTCTGTCCGAAATGCAACGAGGGCACGCTCGTGGGCAAGCGCGGCCGGTTCGGACCGTTCGTCGGTTGCTCGCGCTATCCCGACTGCGACTACATCAAGAAGGACGGACCGCCGCCGCCGGATCCGCTCCCCTTCGAGGTCACCTGCCCGAAGAACAAGGACGGGCATCTGGTCCCGCGTCGCGCGCGGCGGACCGGGAACGTCTTCTGGGGGTGTTCCGCCTATCCCCGGTGCGATTTCACGACGAACAACGAACCGCTCGGTGGGCTCCACGACGTGGACGCCGGTCCACTGGCACGCAAGGACGAGTCGGCGATCTGCCTGGTCTGTGGCTCGACGAGCGAGGTCGCGGCCGCCGCCGTCGTCCCAGGCGAGACCTACGCGGGCGGCCCGGCGAACCCGGAGGCCCTGGCGCGTCCGGCCCGCGCC
>DATAIW010000175.1:0-6413 GCA_036262455.1 Candidatus Limnocylindrales bacterium
CTGGCATTGGACGCGGTCGAGACGTCCGGAGCATCGGCGAGCGCGGAGGCCTGGCCCACCGATGCTCCGGACGTCTCGACCGCGTCCAATGCCAGTCGCATCGCGGCGATGTGCTCGGGCGTCGTGCCGCAGCAGCCGCCGAGGATCCGGGCACCGGCCGCCAGCATCCGCGGCGTCACGGCGCCGAAGTACTCGGGGCTGGCGGCGAATACGAAGCGTCCCTCGAGCCGCTGCGACAGTCCAGCGTTCGGCATGATCGAACGAGCTGGCTCCCCGTCGGCCGGATCGCCCATTGCGACGAGTGCGTCGAGGCAGGCCGTCGGCCCGGCACCGCAATTGACCCCGATGGCGTCCGCGCCAGCCGCGGCGAGGGCTCTGGCTGCGGCCGTCGGGCTGCTGCCATCGGTAAGGCGGAGTTCCTCACCGAACGTCAGCGAGGCGAGGACCGGCCCGTCCGACGCCAGACGCGCCTCATCGACCGCGAGGACGAGTTGGTTGATGTCCGAGAAGGTCTCGAGGACGATCAGGTCGCTACCGCCCTCGAGCAGCGCTTCGATCTGCTCACGGAAGATGGCCCTCATCGTTGCGTCGGACATGGACGGCATGCCGCGCGCCGGCGACCCGAGCGGCCCGACGGATCCGCCGACCAGCGCCTCGCGCCCGCTCACCTCCCGCGCCTCGCGGGCAATGCGCGCAGCCCGACGGTTGAGGTCACCGACGCTGCCCTCGAGGCCCCAGGCCGCGAGGCGATGACGGTTGGCGCCGAACGACAGGGTTTCGATGAGCTCCGCACCCGCCTCCAGATATTCTCGATGGGCTGCGCCGACCATCTCCGGCTGATTCAAGACCAGCTCCTCGAGACAGGCTCGCTGGGGCACGCCGCGACTGAACAGAAGCGTGCCCATGCCGCCGTCGACCAGGAGCGGCCGAGCCGCCAGACGGCTGCGGAAGCGCGGCCGCGGCAGGCCGGGCGAGGGGTCGGCCATCAGGCGTTCGGAGTCCGAATGGGTTCGGTCGGCAAGATCTCGGCTCCTCGATTCGTTCGGCGTGCTGGTGACGCCGGTGGATGGATCGGGCGATCGAGACCGGAAACGGAAAGACCCTTCCCGCTCGGAAGGGTCCTGGGGGAGAGGTCCCTTATCGTGCAGGAGAACCTGCCCGGAATTGGCACCTTGCCGGCGCGACGCCGGTAGGTTGTCGTGGCTTCAACGGGCCGGTCCCTCCACCACTCTGGATAAGCGCTCTTCAGTTGTGACCGCATGGTGCCCGAGCCCGCCCGATTGAGCAAGCGGGCGGTCAGGTCGGTAGTGTCTCAGTTTGCTTCGAGTAGAGGGGGGTCATAGAGGGCCAGCTCATCGTCAGTCGGCGGCTGGAAGGTGCCTCGATACCGCTCCATGTGACTCTCGGTGATGGCGATGCCGCCGGCGGCGTGACGAGCCACGACCCGCCTCACCAACTCATCGTAGGGCGCATCGAGGAAACGGAGTTCGACCGCTACGCCGAGCGTTCGTGCGGCCTCGCGCTTCTCGTCGCGCTCCGAGCGAGCCCAGAAGCCCCATTCGAGGACAACCGAGGTTCCCGGCACGAGGAGCCGCTGCGTAAGTTTCCAGAATTCCGCTTCGAGCCTGGCTTGGAAGCCCTCGTCGAACGGATCAACGTCCAACGCCAACTCCCACTCATCCGGGTTGAGCAGCACCGCGCCATAGGCGTCCGCAAGCTCGCGCGCGAGCGTCGTCTTGCCCGATGCAGGCAAGCCGCACAGCAACACAAGCCTCGGTTGCAGCCTGTTGCCCGACGCCATCCTGGCGCTCCTCCTTCGCGGCCATTGTCGCCGGACGGCGGCGAAGGGTGAAGATTTCGGACCAGCGATCAGGAGTCAGCCGAGTAGATCCGCGATCTATTCAGCCACAACCGTCAGGTCGGAACGGCCCTGACCAGCTTCGCGAGGTACGAGCCCCGCCAGGCCTCGAACGTGTCGACGGCGTTGAACGTGTACATGTGGAGGTCGACGATCCGGGCCGCGGGATCGGTGATGTGGGGCGCCAGCCCCTCGAGCAACGCGTCCGGGCGGTAGAAGCCACCGGAGCGGACGAGGCGGGCGACGAATCGAAGGTTCTTCGTCAGGAACCGGTGGGTGTCGGCCACGCCGATCCGGGCGCTGATCGCGAGGAGCTTGTGCGGCTCGGCGACCCCGGGCACGCCGACGTGGACCGGCAGCTCGAGCCCCTCGGCCCGACGCGCCGCGAGCCAGGTCGCGATCGCGCCCGGGTCGAAGCAGAGCTGAGTCGTCATGTAGCTCGCGAACGTGGCCTTGGCGTGCAGCGCCTCCAGCAACGGCCCGTCGGCGATGAACGCGTGGCCCTGCGGGTAGCACGGGATCCCGATCTCCGAAAGCGGATGCCCGATCTCGGCCATGTCGCGCAGCAGCGACAGGCCGTCCGGGTAGTCGCCAGGCTCCTTGGCGTCGCCGCCGACGACGAACGCCCGGTCGACGCCGGCGCCCTCGAGCCAGGCGATGAGATCGGCGAGGTGGCTGCGATCGCGGACCATCCGGGCCGCGAGATGCGGCACGGCGCGGAATCCGCGCTTCTGCAACTGCTCGCAGAGAGCGATCGTTGCCTCGATCCCCTTGGCTGGCGAGGCCGTGACCGAAACCGTGACTCCGGCAGGCAGGAACTCGGCCTGGTCGAGGGCGTTCTTCAGCGGCACGAGCTCGAACGTCGGGGCACGGAGGACGCGCGCCAGGGCTTCACGCGCGGGCGGTGCCAGTGATGCTCGACGCCTGAACAGCATGCGTGCCGACCCTAGACTTCGGAATCCGGCATCGACGCCTTGCGCTTCGCGATGAACTCGCCGAGCGCCTCGTCGATCCCCGCGTCGAGCGGCGGCGCCTCGTACTCGCGGAGCATCCGCTTCCAGATCGCGTTGGCCCGCTGGGCGGCGTCGAGCGAGCCGTCCTCCTGCCATTGCTCGAAGCTGTTGTTGTCGGCGATCTCGCTGCGGTAGAAGGCGTTCTCGAAATTGGCCAGGGTATGGGCGGCGCCGAGATAGTGCTGGCCGGGTCCGTTCGTCAGGATCGCGTCGAGCGCCTGGCCGTTCTCCGAGAGGTCGACACCCTTGACGAACACCGCGGCCATCCCGCACTGGTCGGCATCGAGGATGAACTTCTCGTAGCCGACCGCGAGCCCGCCCTCGAGCCAGCCGGCGGCGTGGAGCACGAAGTTGACGCCGGCAAGGATCGTCGGCTGGAAGGTGGCGGCCGATTCGTAGGCAGCCTGGGCATCGGCGATCTTGCTCGCGCAGAGGTTGCCGCCGGAGCGGAACGGAACGCCGAGCCGCCGGGCGAGCGAGGCCATGACGTACAGCACGAGGGCCGGCTCCGGGGTCCCGAACGTCGGCGCCCCCGACTGCATCGACATCGACGACGCGAAGCTGCCGAGGACGACCGGCGCACCCGGCCGGACGAGCTGGACGAAGGTCATCCCGCCGAGTGCCTCGGCGAGCGTCTGGGCAGCGGCCCCGGCGACGGTCACCGGCGACATCGCACCGGCCAGGATGAACGGCGTGATCAGGGTCGCCTGGTTTGCCTCGGCATAGGCCCGGGCGGCGCCGAGCATCGTCGAATCCCAGACGAGCGGGCTGTTGGCATTGATCAGCGACAGGACGACGGCGTGGTCCTCGAGGTACTCGGCGCCGAACAGGATCCGGGCCATCTCGACGGTGTCGCGGGCCCGCTCCGGCGCGGTGACGGAGCCCATGAACGGCTTGTCGCTCCAGCGCATGTGGGCGTAGACCATGTCGAGGTGGCGCTTGTTGACCGGCACGTCGACCGGCTCGCAGACCGTCCCTCCGCTGTGGTGGAGGAACGGGCTCATGTACGCGAGCTTCACGAAGTTGCGGAAGTCCTCGAGCGTGCCGTAGCGCCGGCCGTTGTCGAGGTCGCGGACGAACGGCGAACCGTAGTTCGGGGCGAAGACCGTGTGCCGCCCGCCGATCTCGACGTTGTTGGCGGTGTTCCGGGCGAACTGGGTGAACTGGCGGGGCGCGGTCGCCTGGACGATCTGGCGGCACATCCCGCGTGGGAAGCGGACCCGCTCGCCCTGGACGTCGGCGCCGGCCGCGCGGAGGAGGCGGAGGGCATCGGGGTCGCCACGGAACTCGAGGCCGACCTCCTGGAGAATCGTGTCCGCGTTCTCTTCGATGATCGCGAGGCCCTCGTCGTTGAGGACCTCGAACGGCGCCAGGGTGCGGGTCAGGAACGGCTCGCGGGCGATGTGATGGCTGGCCCGGGCAGCCTGCCGGCCGGCTCGACCGCCGGTCCGCTGGCGGGGAGATTCCTCGACAGTCATCGCTCCTCCTTGGCGGCTGCTGCGACCGCCCGTCGACGCCGTCCGCCGCCGTCGGGCCGGGCCCCACCGGCCGGTCCGGCGCCGCGCTGCGGCAGTGTCGTGACCTGCTCGAGATGGGTCGACGGCGCCGTCCGATGGGGGAAGGCCATCGCTTCGATGAAGTGCTCCTGGAACCGCGGCTCGACCGCGGTCTCGATCTTCTCGACGCGTCGCACGACATCCTCGATCTCGCGCCGCGCGGCCGCGCTGAGAAGCGCGATCAGCGCCCCGGTGCCCGCGGCATTGCCGGCCGCCCTGACATGGTCGAGCGGGGCATCCGGGATCAGCCCGAGGACCATCGCGTGGAACGGATCGATCTGGCTGCCGAACGCGCCGGCCAGGCGGATCTCGTCCACGGCGTCGATCCCGGCGTGGTCCATGAGGAGGCGCACGCCGGCGTACAGGGCGGCCTTGGCGAGCTGGATCGCCCGGACGTCGTTCTGGGTCACCGTGATCCGCAGCCGGCCCTCGCCGGAGCCGTCGTGGACGAGGTAGCTGAACGTCCGGCCCTCGGCAACGATCCGCGGGTTCCGGGCGGCGAGCGAGCCGTCGACGATCCCGTCGTGGGTGATGACCCCGGCGAGGAACAGCTCGGCGATGACCTCGACGATGCCGGAGCCGCAGATCCCGGTGATCCCGCTGTCGGCGGTCGCCGCGGCGAACCCCGGCTCGTCCGACCACAGCTCCGAGCCGATCACCCGGACTCGCGGCTCGAGCGTGTCGCGGTCGATCCTGACGCGCTCGATCGCCCCTGGCGCGGCGCGCTGGCCGGACGAGATCTGGGCGCCCTCGAACGCGGGGCCGGTCGGCGAGGAGGCGGCGAGGAGGAAGTCCTTGTTGCCGAGCACGATCTCGGCGTTCGTGCCGACGTCGACGACGAGCTCGATGACCTCTGACTCGTGGGGCGCCTCGGCGAGGATCACCCCGGCCGTGTCCGCGCCGACGTGACCGGCGATGCACGGCAGGACATAGACGCGGGCGCCGGGGTGCGTCAGGAGGTCCAGCTCGTCGGCGCGGATCGTCAGCGCCCTGTCCGTGGCCAGGGCGAACGGCGCCGAGCCGAGCGGGATCGGGTCGATCCCGAGCACGAGGTGATGCATGATCGGGTTGCCGACGATCGTGAGCTCGAGGATCGCGTCGCGCTTGATCCCGGCCCGGTTCGCGAGCTGGGCGAGCAGGCCGTTGAGCGCCTGGCGGACCGCGACCGTCATCTCGCCGGCGCCGGCCTCGTTCATCATCGCGTAGCTGACCCGGCTCATCAGGTCCTCGCCGAAGCGGATCTGGGGGTTCATCACCCCGGCGCTGGCGAGGACCGCGCCGTCGCCGAGGTTGGCGAGATGACCGGCGATCGTCGTCGAGCCGATGTCGATCGCGACCCCGTAGGCCTGCTCGTGCAGTCCGGGCCAGACCGCGCTGATCGTCCGCCCGTCGTGGACCGCGACCGTGACGCCGTACTTGCCCGCTTCCAGCGCCGGCTGGAGGGCACGAATCACGTGGAGATCCGGCTCGAGATCGTGGAGGCCCCATTCCGACTCGAGGGCGAGCTGGAGCCGGTGAAGATCGCCCGACGGCGACGCGAGCTGGGGCGGCTCGACCTCGACGTAATGGAGCCGGACGACCGGGTCGAGGTGGAAGTCGCGGACGTCGAGGCCCTTCCGGACGACCTGGCGGAAGACCTGACTCTCGGGTGGGATGTCGATCACGACGTCGCCGCGGACGTGGGCCATGCAGCCGAGGCGGCGCTCGTGGGCGAGGCCCTTCCGGTCGCGGTACTCGGCCTCGACGGCTCCGAACGGGGTCAGGTGGTCGGGCGCGGAGGTGATCCCGTGTTTGGCGAACTCCCCGACGCTCTGCTCGACCTGGCAGCGCCCGCAGATCCCGCGCCCGCCGCAGACCGAGTCGATGTCGACGCCGAGGCGGCGGGCCGCGTCGAGAACGGTCGTCCCCGGCGCGAACTGGCCGCGCCGGCCGGACGGCGTGAAGATGACGAGGGGTTCGCCGGACATGTCGCTCGCTACGCTCGCA
>DATAIW010000176.1:0-3314 GCA_036262455.1 Candidatus Limnocylindrales bacterium
GTGGGGGAACCGACGATCGACTCCCCGACATGGGCGTATGCGGCTATTCGAAACGGCCCGGCGGCCGCGCGCGCCGACGGCTAGCCGGGATCCGCGAGCGCCGCACGCGAGCACATTCCCCGCAGCGTTTCGAATAGCCGACTGTTTCGAGGCTCATGGGCGGATCGGGGTTGGCGCCGACGCCGGGGTATGCGGCTATTCGAAACGGTATGGGGCCCCTCGCGCGCCAGCGGCGTTCGCGCCTCGCGCGACTCGCGGGCTCACGGTGTCGGCGCCGTGACGGAGACCGGCGCGCCTCGATCGGTCGCCGCCAGGTCCACCCGGATCGTCGCTTGCAGGGCGCCGGGCTGGATCGTGGTCGCCTCGCCGTTGACGCTGCCGGCGATCCGGCCGATCTGGCCGTCGAGGAAGACCCAGTAGTCGAGGTGGCCGCGCCAGTGGCCGAGATCGGCGTCGCCGACCAGCCACACGATCTGGGGGAACGCGGCCCGGAATGTCGGCCCGTCGATGAGGATCCGGCACTGCCGGGCACGCGCCCCCTCGATCACGCCCACGCCCTGCGTGCCTGCCGCCGCCCGGGCCTCGGGCGACAGCGCGACCCGGAATGCGGTCAGGTCGAGGTCCACATCGCCGATCTCGGCCGCGGTCGAGCGCCGCCAGACCGCGAACGGCTCCCGCAGCCAGGCGTCTGCCCCGATCGACGCCGCACCATGGAGACCGAGCTCGCGACTCGTCGCCACGTACGCCAGCCAGCGCACGTCCGATCGATCCCGTTCACCACCGAGCTCGATCGTGCCCATCGATCGGCCGTCGAGGACGCCCTCGATCTCGACGGAAATCTGGGCCGACGCGCCGATCCCCATCGGACCGTCACAGGGGGGCGGATCCCGGTCGAAGTTCGTCGGCCCGAACCGCGACGACGCCGCTACCCGGTCGCGAAGCGCGAGCTCGTTGCCGAAGGCGACCGCGGCGAAGACCATCCCGGTGCCGGCCGCCAGGAGCGTCGCGACGCCCAGTCCGCGAACCAGCCGGCGCCGCCGCATGGCGGCCTCCCCGAGCCGGCGCCGGGCAATCCCGAAGCCGCTGAACAGGCACGTTCCGATCAGGGCGAGAACCCACGGATAGCCGGCCTCGACCGACGGCAGCAACGTCTGGACCCCACGTCCGCCGAGCTGTCCGGTGACATCGGCGATCGACGGAACGAGCACCAGCAACGATCCCGCGGCCAGCCAGACCATCACCGTGAACGCCCGTTGGCCGCGCGCGACCGGCGGCCAGCGGACCCCGGCGAAGGCAATGATCGCCGGCAGGATCGCCGTCACGCCGACGGCCACATCGATCGGACCGCCCGGCCGGTAGGCGACCAGGACGAGACCGGCCGCGACGACCCAGCACATCGCCAGGGCGAAAGCGATCAGGCGCAGCTCGAGGGTCCGGACACGCACGGCGGGCAGTCTACTCGGCCGCCGTCTGTCGATCGCCGCAGTGCGTCGCCGCAGGGCGTCGCCGCAGGGCGTCGCCGCAAGTACCGGGCGACATGGGACCGACGGGTCATCGTTCCGACGGGCGAACCGACCGAACATCGCAACTAACCACACCGGAGCGACCCGATCGCCGGATCCGATGGTCCGTCACCGGGGCCCGGAACGTACCCCTCAATGGGACCAACAGAAGACGGTCAGAAGGACAGGACGGAACGGTGCACCATGGCAGGTCGACGCGGAACCCAGGGTCGGGCTCGGTCATCGCGCGCCGACTCGTCGTGGCCGGTTCTCGTGGCGGCCTCCGCGGCCGCGTCTGGGTCGGGCATCGCCACCACGACCTCGGTCCTCAACCCGAGCCCGAGACCGGAATTGCCCACCCGGTCGACCTACCTCAACCTGATCATGCGGGGCCTGGCGCCTGACGAGGCGGCCAACCTCACCGCCTACCTCGCCGGCATCGGCGTCGGCGGATCGCATTGGACGCTCAGGCAGATCAACCAGCTCCTCTTCCTCCGCGAGATGAACCGCACCGGCCAGTTCGCCGAAGGGCGCGACCGGATCCACTGACGCATCGGGCCCGATGGCCCACCCGAACCGAATCCACCCGTCGCGGTGACGTACCTCCTCCCGTCACCGCGGCACTGCTCCCCGAAGCGGCGCCTTCCCTCCTCCAGGCGCCGCTTCGGGGTTTCCTGCGCTCCCTTGCGGGTCTCGCCTCCGATCGGAGGTCTGACGTAGGATCGCCTGCGTGACCGGTCCGCTGATCTCGTTCCTGACCGATTTCGGGCTGCGCGACCCGAGCGCCGCGATCATGCGCGGCGTCGTCCTCTCGATCGCCCCCGACGCCCGGATCGTCGACATCAGCCACGAAGTCTGCAAGTTCGCGATCCGCGACGGGGCGCTCCTCCTGTGGTGCGCCCTGCCGTACCTGCCGGTCGGGTTCCATGTTGCGGTGGTCGATCCCGGGGTCGGCACGGCCCGCCTGCCGGTGGCGATCGCGACGGTCCGCGGCGACGTCCTGATCGGCCCGGACAACGGGCTCCTCGTCGCGGCGGCAGGGCGCCTCGGCGGGATCCGGGCGGTCCACGTCCTGGAATCCGCAGCGCATCGTCTGCCCGTCGTCAGCAACAGCTTTCACGGTCGCGACATCTTCGCCCCGGCCGCCGCCCACCTGGCCTGTGGCGTTGCGATCACGGAGCTCGGACGGGAGCTCGACCCGGCTGCCCTCGTGCCGTCGCCCATCCGTGAGCCCGAGATCCGCGACGGCGAGCTCGGTTCCAGCGTCGTGTACGTCGACACCTTCGGCAACGTGAAGCTGGCCGGTCTGCAGGCAGACCTCGAGGCGGCCCTCGGCCGGATCAAGGCCGGCGACGCGCTCGAACTCACGATCGGCGGCCGCCGGGTCGACACGGGCTGGCAGACGACGTTCGGCGAGGTCGCGCCGGGCGAGACGCTCGTCTACGAGGATTCGTACGGCCGGATCTGCCTGGCCGCGAGCCAGGCGAACGCCGCGGCCATCCATGGCATCGTTGACGACCTCGAGGTGGTGATCCGCCGCCGCTGATCCGGTCGGAGCCCGACCGCCGATCCGCTACACTCCGCGGGCGTTCGCTCCGTTCACGAGGTCACCGCTCATGCGTCGCTCGATCCCCGTCACTGCTCTCCTTGTCAGCCTCGCCCTCGGCGCCTGCACGAGCGGGGCCACGCCCTCGCCGAGCAGCTCCGCGGCGCCGTCGGTCGCCGCATCGACCGCGCCAAGTGTTGCCCCCAGCGTCGCCCCGAGCGCGACGCCGGACGCCTGCGCCAAGGACAACCTCAAGCTCACGACCG
>DATAIW010000177.1:0-22782 GCA_036262455.1 Candidatus Limnocylindrales bacterium
CCTGCCGGAATCGATCCGCTGGACGTCGAGGATCGTCTGGATGAGGCGTGACAGGCGCTGACTCTCGAGCGTGAGGATCTGGAGCGTGCGTCGGCTGCCCGGCGGCAGGCGGTCCGCGTCCTGGGCGACGATCTCGAGCGCTCCGTTGATGTTGGTCAAGGGCGCGCGGAGCTGGTGGGAGACGAGGGATACGAACTCGGACTTCAACCGATCGAGCTGGCGGAGGTCGTCGTTCGCCGCGGCGAGCTGGGCCGTGGCAGCCTCGAGATGGCTGGTCCGCTCGGCCACGATGGCCTCCAGCGATCGATTCATCGACTCGAGGGCCGCTGATGTCGCCCGGTACCCCTCGACGACGCGAACGACCCAGCTGAGGGTGATCGCGACCGCGATCGGTCCGACCAGGGCGAACAGGGCGACCTCGCCGAAGAACGCCGCGCTGATCTCCTCCTCGCCGTTGGCGATGTGCTCGCCCCACTCGATGAACGCCGCAATCCCGGCAAGGCCGAGGGGCAGGACCCAGCGCACGGTGCCGAGCCAGCGCGCCGCGGAGGCCGGTGGTGGTGGCGGCTGGACCTGGCTCATGCCCGAGGGATCTCCTGCCGTGGGCCGCGATTCCCGAGGTCGGCGGCGACGCCGTGGCGGTCGTTGCGAACCACTTCTAGCACAAGGGCGGGCGCGGCACCCCCGTCGGCGGTCGTTCTCGACACAAACGCGACCGCCGGGCGACCGGATGAGGACGGACCGGCTCGTACCTTCGAACCCGGAGATGCGTGAAGCGTCCGTCACTCGACGAGACGACCGCGGTCGTGGCCGAGTCCACGGGACGAAAGGAGACCTCAGACCGATGTTCAAGAAGCTGGCCCTGCTCGGGTCGATGGCGATCCTCATGGCCGCCTGCGGCGCGGCCGCCACGGCGAGTCCGTCCGCGAGCCCGGCGTCGAAGCCGGCGGCGAGTGTGGAAGAGTCGGAAAACCCGACGACGTCGGAGTCGCCGCCGGCCGGGGCGCGGACCGTCGACCTCGAGATCGCCGACGGCAAGATCACTCCCGCCACGGTCCCCGTGAAGAAGGGCGAGACCGTCACGTTCAATGCGAAGAACGTGAGCACCGTCCAGGTCGAGTTGATCGTCGGCCTGAAGAAGGACGTTGACGCAGATTCCGGCGACAGCCTGAAGGAGGCCGAGGAGATCGAGGCGGGGGCCTCGAAGACCGTGACCTACACCTTCGACGGCGACGGGCCGTACGCGTACGGCGATCAGATCGCCGACCACTACGCGAAGGGCGCCAAGGGAGACATCGTCCTCCAGCCCTGAACGTCGCACTGGATCCGGGTCCCCGGGGACGACGGCTCGACGGGGGTCGTTGTCCCCGATCGCATTCGCGAAGGAGGCAGGCTGCCATGGACGACCGTCGACCCGGTGCGGACCGGTTGCCCGACGGTGCGCCGGAGTCGGTCGATCCGCCCGTCGACGACCCGCCCGCGACCGCCGAGACCGGACCGCGCCTGTCGAGGCGCAGCTTCGTGCTTCGGGCGCTGACGGTGGTCGGAGGCGGGATCGCCGCGATCCTCGCGGCCCCGGTCGTCGGCTTCGTGACCGCGCCTGGCTGGCGCTCCAGCCGGGCCGTGCGATTCCTCTCGACATCGGTCGCGCCGACGCTCCGCTCGAACGACTGGACCTCGGTCGGGAAGCTCCTCGACTTCGAGGTCGGTGTGCCGACCTACGTCCTGGTCGACCGACCGGTGGTCGATGGCTGGGCCCAGGAGACCGTACCGGTCGGCGTCCAGGTCGTCCGGCAGGACGAGGCGGAGGTTGCCGCGTTCGATCCTCACTGCACGCATCTCGGATGCCCGCTCGCCTGGTCGACCGGGGCCGAGACCTTCGTGTGCCCCTGTCACGGCGGCTCGTTCAACGCGGCGGGCGAGGTGCTCTCCGGTCCGCCGCCGCGGCCGATGGTCCGTTACGAGACCCGAGTCGACGCCGGCGAGGTGCTCATCGGCTCATTGCCCGAAGGAGCCTGAACCGTGCACCGCATCGGACGCTGGGTCGACGAGCGACTGAACGTCTCGCCGCTGATCGCGGGATTCCTCGATCGGAAGGTCCCCGGCAACATCGGCTGGTTCCATACCCTCGGCAGCGCGACCCTGTTCCTCCTGATCGTCCAGATCGCGACCGGCATCGCGCTCTCGATGAGCTATGTCCCGAGCCCGGACCACGCGTACCAGAGCATCCTCTACATCGACCAGACGCCGTTCGGCGGCGCCGTCCGCGGGATCCACCATTGGGCGGCGGGGCTGCTCGTCCTGTTCATCGGACTGCACATCCTGCGGGTCTTCATCTGGGGCGCCCATCGCTATCCCCGCGAGATCACCTGGCTCGTCGGCGCCGGCCTGTTCTTCATCGTCCTCGGCTTCGCCTTCACGGGCTACCTCCTGCCGTGGGATCAGAAGGCCTATTGGGCGACCGTCGTCGGAACGAACATCGCCGGTTCGGCGCCACTGATCGGCGGGGCGGTCATGGAGTTCCTTCGAGGGGGCGAGCAGCTCGGGGCCGTGACCCTGGCCCGGTTCTACGGCATCCACATCTGGGTGCTTCCAGCCCTCCTGCTGGTCCTCGTCGGAGCGCACCTGTTCGGCGTGATCCGCCAGGGGATCGCGGCCTCACCTCGGCGCCATGCGATCGTCGCCAGTGATCCAGACCTCTCCCGCCGCGAGGCGTATGAACGCGAGTACGCGGCCGAGAAGAGGGCCGGCAAGCCATTCTGGGACTCCCTCCTCAAGGACGCGGTGGTGGCCGCCATCCTGCTGGTCGTCGTCGTCGCGCTCGCGCTGACCCAGGGCGCACCACTCGAGCCGCGGGCTGACCCGAATGCCACGAACTACGTGCCACGTCCGGAGTGGTACTTCCTCGACATGTTCCAGATGTTGTGGTACTTCACCGGCGACCTCGAACCGCTGCTGATCTTCCTGGTCTTCACGTTCGGCGCGGTCATCTTCCTGCTGATCCCGTTCATCGACCGCGGAACGGCCAGGCATCCCCGCCAGCGACCCATCGCCATGGGCCTGACCGCGGTGGTCGTCGTCGCGATCGTCGGTCTGACCTATCTCGGGGCGTCAGCCACCCCGGCCGGCGTCGTGAAGATCCCGCCGACCGATGGCATGGCCCAGGCGGAGCTCAATGGCCTGGCGACGTTCAACGAGCAGGGCTGTGCCTCCTGCCACCAGATCCGCGGCCTCGGCGGCCACACGGGTCCGGACCTGTCGCGAGCCGGCTTCCGTTGGGAACCCGCTGCGATCCGTGATCAGATCGTCACGCCCAAGGACACGAAGATGCCGAGCTACGACGGGCTGACGCAGGAGCAGCTGGACGACCTGGTCACCTACCTCACCAGCCTGAAGTAGGCCACACGCCAGGGGCAGCCGGACGGCGTTGGAGAGGACCTCCAGCGCGCCGCCGGCGCCGCGATCGCTTACGACGTGATCGTCGGACGAATTTGTCGACTTCCGGCACTCGTCAGGGGCTCCCCGCTGGGTCACCGTTCGGGGGGTTACCTGAATGGATCGCGCGGGTGCGCGACGGAGTCGGTTCCTCATGCTCTCCGCGGGCGGAGCGTTCGACGGATCCTCGAGCTGGCGGATCGCCGGCCACCTGAGGACGCTTGCCATCGGCGTGACCTTGGTGCTCGCCATCGGCTGCACCGCCACGCCCGCCATCTCCCCCACCCCGAACGTCGGATCGGCGAGCCCCGCTGCGGGCACGCAGAATCCGACGCCGACATCGATCGCGCCCACGCCCTCGGCGACCGATCCCGTCGCGAGCTGGACGCGGGTACCGACAACCGAAGCCCTGCGCGGCGCGACGATGACCCGGGTGGTGGCCGGGCCGGCCGGGCTGCTCGCACTCGGGAGCCGCGACGCGGGGGGATTCGTCAGCTGGTGGTCGGGGGATGGCGTCGGATGGACCCGGTCCGCGTACGTCGGCACGGCGGCCGCGGGCGGCGCCCTTGCCCTCCCCGATGGCTTCGTCATCCTCGGCAGGATCGGCGACGGCCCCGACCGCGAGCGGGCGATGACATGGCGATCGTCGGATGGGGTCCAATGGGTTGCCTCTCCCATCGATGGACTCAAGACGGACCCGATCGCCGTCGGAATGGTTGGAGGCCGGATCGCGACCTTCGCGCTGCGAGCGCCGAGTGGCGGAGAGCCCACCCTGGCCTGGTCGAGCAGCGATCTTGTCACCTGGGCGTCCGATGTCCTCGGCGATGGCGGCTACTCGGACGCGGCCGGCATCACGGTCCTGTCCGACGAGACCGGTCTCGCGTTCGGTCGCTGGTCGGCGGAACCGATGGACATCGCTCCGTTCCCGCCGGGCCAGGCGGCGTTCTGGCGGTCGAACGATGGCCGGGCCTGGCACAGGACGGCCGATGACCCGGATCTCGCCGCGGCCGTGTTCGTCGACGTCGCCCAGCGGTCCGGGAGTGACGTCGTCGCGGTCGGCCAACGTTGGGATCCTGCCGGGCAACCGGATCAGGCGTACGCCATGGCCCTCTGGTCCTCGTCTGATGGCGACGCGTGGGACCGCGTGGAGGTGCCGCCAGCCCTGGATCCGACGGCGGTCCCGAGGCGGGTCGTGACCACGCCGACGGGGTATCTCCTCCTCGCGTCATCACCCGCCGCGGCGCCGAATGCCCTGGTCGCCAGCTCGACCGATGGGCGCATCTGGACCGCCTTCGACCCGCCGATCGCGTTCGAGGGCGGCCAGGCCAACGACCTCGCGGTCGTTGCCGGACATCTCGTCGCCGTCGGACAGACGCTGCCGGACGGCGGAACAGCGGCCGACGCCGCCGTGTGGATCGGGCCGACCAACGCGGAGCGAACGAACTGACAGAAGCGTGAGCGGCGCGGGACCGCTAGCCCCGCGGTCCACCGCGTCGTTTGATCAGCTCGGCGATCCACTCGCGAAGGCGATCGAGGTGGTCGGCGTAGTGGTCCGAGCCGGACTTGCGGATCCACCACGCCGCCTCGTCGTCGGGCGATTCGAGGTGCGACCACTCGTCGACCATTCGTGAGCGGCCCGCGTTCGCCTGGACCCAGGCGACCTCCCACGGCTGTCCGGCCATGGCCGCCAGGAACGTCGCGTTCACGGCGTCGACGTCGATCTCGTGGCCCTCGTAGGTCCCGGCGGTGATCCGCTCGAGTTGCTCCTCGGCCTCGGCAAGCCAGGTGCCCAGATGGGCCACGACATCGCGAACGGTCCAGTCCGGGTCGCGGTAGTAGCCCGGGGATCAGGCACTCGGCAGGGGTCAGCGAGCGCACCAGGCTCGCGACCTCGTACCAGCCGGCACGTTCCGCCTCGAGCTCGGCGGGGTAGGGCCGATCGCGCGGCCGGTCGACCGGCGTCGGCTCGCTCGCCGTCATGACGGGCCGACCATCTCGCCCTCGAGCGGCAGGCCGGCATCCTCCCAGTCGAGCAACCCCCCGGAGTACCGCCGCACGTTCCGATAGCCTCGACGGACCAGGTCGCGGTAGACGGCGACGCTCGAGAGGCAGTCGACCTGCGAGCAGTACACGATGACGTCGTCATCCGGTCGAACGGCCGTGTAGAGCTCCTCGGGCGTGTCGAAATGGATCGACCCGGGGATGTGCTTCGCCTCGAACGCCCAGCGATTGAGGGCCATGATCAGCTTGACGTCGTCGCCCCGATCGAGCGTCGCCTTGAGCTCGTCGCGATCGATCGTCCGGATCGGTTCGGTCCCGAGGGCAGCGCTCGGACGGGGCTGGTCCATGGTCGCCATGATGCTCGCCCTCGAGCCACCCGTCGACCGTCGCGACGCGTGCTTGCCACTCGCTCGACCGGACGTCAGCTTGACCGCGTCTTGAGGAACTCTTGCCCATTCCCTCACGGACGCCTGACGTTCGCGAGCGAACCTCCCCATACGGCCGGCCGCGTCCCGGCCTCACGGGAGGTCTCCGATGATGAACGGTCTCACGATGGGGCTCGAGGGATGGCTGTGGATGGGAGTCTGGGTGCTCGTCCTCGTCGTCACCGTCTGGGTCCTCGTGCGCGAACCCCATCGACGCGGGCGCGATGAGGCGCTCGACACCCTCCGTTCCCGACTTGCCCGCGGCGAGATCAGCCGCGCTGAGTTCGAGGCGGCCCGGCGCCTTCTCGAGTCCTGAACACGCCTGGAAGGAGTCGACCCCGATGACGACGAAGGCTGCTGCGCGGCGGGCTGCGCAGCCGACGAAAACCACGCTCGAGAAGGCGGGGCCCGCGGTCTTCGGGTTGATCGTCGTCGCCGTCCTCGCCGTCGGCGGGTACCTGGCGTTCGGGGACTTCCTGAACCGGCCGGCCGCGGCGGCCGGGTCGATCGACGTCCAGAGCTCGATGGCCGGGTTCACCCCGTCCGAGATCCGGGTCAAGGCCGGATCGACCGTCACGCTCGACTGGTGGACCCAGGACGCCTCGATCCATCTCAAGAACGGCGTTCACACGATGGTCGCCCCCGATCTCGGGCTCAACGAATCGCTCCCGGCCGAGAGCCGCAGGGCGGTCACCTGGCACGTCCCGAACAAGCCCGGCACGTACGACGTCTACTGCGACTCGTGCTGCGGCGGCAAGGACAGCCCGACGATGCACGGCAAGATCGTGGTGGAGCCCGCGGCATGAGCGCCGACGGGGTCCCAGGGCGACTGCCCGCGTCGCCGCTGCTCCTCGGCTGGCCACGGCCGGCGCTCGCGCTCGCGGCCCTCATCGCCGGCGTCGGGTCGGTCGCGCTCGCCTACGTGCTCGCGGTCCCGTTCAACACCGCAGCATTCGGCGGCCTGACCGTCCCGACCGTCCTCGTCGCAGGGTTCGCCGATGGGTTCAACCCATGCGCGTTCGCCCTGCTCGTCCTGTTCGCGACGTACACGCTGACCCTGGTCAACTCCGTCACCTCCGACGGGACGCCAACCCTCGAGGCGCGCCAGCGCCTCCTCGGAGCAGGATCGCTCTACGTGGCGGCGGTCCTGATCACCTACTTCATCATCGGGCTCGGCCTGCTGAGCTTCCTCGGCTGGCTCGGGCGCGACCACCTCGTGTCACGCGGGGCGGCGGTCCTCGCCCTGTTCATGGCCCTGTGGATGCTCAAGGACGTGTTCCTGCCCGGTGTCGGGCCGTCGATGATGGCCCCCGGGGGAACGCACGGGAAGATGCAGAAGGCCATGGAACGCGGCGGTCTCGCCGGGATGCTCATCGCGGGCGTCCTCGTCGGGATCTGCACGGTTCCCTGCTCGGGCGCCATCTACCTCGACATCACCGCGGTCCTTCACGCCTCGGGTGGCGGACTCACCGGCGTCGCGATGCTCGCGCTGTACAACATCGCGTTCATCATCCCGCTTCTGATCCTCCTGCTCGCGGTGAGCAATCGGCGGGTCCTCGGCCAGCTCGGCCGCTGGAACCGGGCGAACTCGCCCTGGATCAAGGCCGGCCTGGCCCTCGTCGTCATCGCGATGAGCTTCGGCCTGATGGTGTCGATGTGAGCGAGATCGAGACGATCCGCTTCCCGGTGGTGGGGATGACGTGCGCGTCATGCGTCAACCGGATCACGCGGTCTCTACGAAGGGTGGAAGGGGTGTCGAGCGTCAAGGTCGATCTCGGCCGGGAGACCGTGACCGTGGGCCGAGACCCCGGTCGGGTGGCCGATGGCGCACTCGCCGCCGCGATCGCCGACGCGGGCTACCAGGCCGACGTCGCTGCCGCCGTGCCCGTCGCCGGCAGTCCCGGCGCGGCGTCGAGGCTCGTCGACCGCTTACGGAGGAGAACTCGATGACGGACGACCGAACGGCCGGCCGGGCCGGCATTCCGCCTT
Source organism: Candidatus Limnocylindrales bacterium (assembly GCA_036262455.1). Classification (GTDB taxonomy): domain Bacteria; phylum Chloroflexota; class Limnocylindria; order Limnocylindrales; family CSP1-4; genus CF-46. Next base: position 7,851 of record DATAIW010000177.1, read on the forward strand.
GGACCTTCCTCCTGATCGCGATCGCGGCGCTCATCCTCGCGACCGCTGCCCTGACCGCGACGCTGATCGGCGGCTGGAACGGAGGCCGCACCACCCTCATGTCGAGCGGCGGCATGATGGCCGGCGGCATGATGCCCGGCGGATTCGCGAACGGCGCAGGTGGCGCGGGCACCGCAAACGCCCCTGGTCCGGGCGGGCCCGGCTTCGTCGCCGGAACCTCGGCAGCGCCGCGCGTCATCCAGGTCACTGCCGGTCCGGGCTACGCGTTCCGTCCGTCGACGATCTCCGTCGCTCGAGGCGAGACCGTCACGTTCCTCGTGACGTCGATGGGCCCGCTGGTCCACGAGTTCATGGTGGGTCCGGCCGACGCGGTCGCCGCTGATGCGACGGGCACGCCGGAGGTCGCCGACATCACGATGATGACGTCGAAGTCCCTGACGTTCGCCTTCGACGGGCCCGGGCCATACGCCTTCGCCTGCCACGCCGACGGCCACTATGAAGCCGGGATGCGGGGTTCGATCCTCCTGGTCGGATAGTTTCCGCGACCTCGTGCGGTGGCCGGCGCGAAGCACTCCCTTGCGCTCGAAGGCCGGGCGTGCAACGATACTCCCCGGGAGTATTGGAATGGACCACGTGAGCAGCCCGAAGCCGGACGAGAACCACGACCATCGGGATGCCTCCGAGCACGCAGGCCATCCCGGGGAGGCGGCCGGGAGCGCGACGGTCGGTGAGCACGGCACGCACCCAGCCGGCCACGACGTGCACGGCGCCGCGGGCCACGACATGAGCTCAAGCGGCCACGACATGAGCTCCGGCGGCCACGACCGCCACGCTGGCCATTCCGTCGCGATGTTCCGCGACAAGTTCTGGCTGACCCTCGCCCTGACCATCCCCGTCGTCCTGCTGAGTGCCGACATCCAGGAGTGGGTCGGCTACAGGATCCCGACGTTCCCGGGCATCGAATACGTCCCGGCCATCATCGGCACGATCGTCTTCCTCTACGGCGGGCTGGTTTTCGTCCGCGGCGCCCAGGGCGAGCTGGCCGACCGCAGGCCCGGGATGATGACCCTGATCTCGCTGGCGATCGTCGTCGCCTTCGTCACCTCGTGGGCCGGCACGCTCCGCCTGTTCGAGGTCGAGATCTGGTGGGAACTGGCGACCCTGATCAGCATCATGCTGCTCGGCCACTGGCTCGAGATGCGCTCGATCGCCCAGGCCCGGGGCGCCCTCTCGGCCCTCGCCGAGCTCCTGCCAGACACAGCGGAACGGGTCACCGCCGACGGGACGGAGGACGTCCCGATCGCGGCCCTCGCTCTGGGCGACATCATCCTGGTGCGCCCCGGCGCAAGGGTCGCCGCGGATGGCGTGGTCGCGGACGGCCATGCGGATGTCGACGAGTCGATGGTCACCGGTGAGTCGCGGGCGGTCGCCAAGGAACCCGGCGACTCGGTGGTGGCTGGGACCGTGGCGGCCGGCGGCTCGCTGCGCATCCGGGTGACCGCGACCGGCGACGCCACGGCTCTATCAGGAATCATGCGCCTGGTCGCGGCCGCGCAGGCGTCGGCCTCGCGTGCTCAGGCCCTGGCCGACCGGGCGGCGGCCATCCTGTTCTACGTCGCTCTCGCGGCGGGCACGATCACGCTCGTGTTCTGGTGGCTCCAGGGTGACCCGGAGGGCGCCCTGGTCCGCACCGCGACCGTCCTGGTCATCGCCTGCCCGCATGCCCTCGGACTGGCGATCCCGCTGGTCATCGCCATCTCCACGTCACTCGGCGCCCGCAACGGCCTCCTCGTCAAGGACCGGCTGGCCCTCGAGCGGGCCCGCACCCTCGACACGGTCATCTTCGACAAGACCGGGACGCTCACGAGGGGGGCGCCGGCCCTCGTGGACGCCAGCGATCCGGAGGCGCTCCGTCTCGCGGCCGCCGTCGAGGCCGACTCGGAGCACCCGCTCGCCCGGGCGATCGTCCGCGGGGCCGAGGCTCGGAACCTCGCCGTCCCGACCGCCACCGCCTTCGAGGCGTTGGCCGGCCGCGGAGCCCGGGCCCGCGTCGACGGCCACGAGGTCAGCGTCGGCGGGCCGCGCCTCCTGGCAGACCTGTCGCTCGCCACCCTGCCGGTCGCCGCCGACTGGGACCGCGAGGGCCGGACGGTGCTTCATGTGATCGTCGATGGCCGGGTCGCCGGGGTGGTCGCGGTCGAGGACGAGATTCGTCCGGAGTCCAGGGAAGCGATCGATGCGCTCCATGCCCTCGGCGTCCGCGTCGCCATGATCACCGGCGACAGCCAGGCCGTGGCCGACTCGGTGGCGCGCCGGCTGGGCATCGACGAGGTCGCGGCGCAGGTGCTCCCGGCCGACAAGGCCGACGCGGTGCGGCGCTTCCAGCAGGGCGGCCGCAGGGTGGCGATGGTCGGGGACGGCGTGAACGACGCGCCGGCGTTGGCGACGGCCGACGTCGGCATCGCCATCGGCGCGGGCACCGACGTGGCGGTCGAGTCGGCCGGGATCGTCCTCGTCCGGAGCGATCCCCGGGATGTGGTCGGCGCGATCGAGCTGTCCCGGGCGACCTACAGCAAGATGATCCAGAACCTCATCTGGGCGACCGGCTACAACCTGGTCGCCATCCCGGTGGCGGCCGGGCTGTTCGTCCCCTGGGGCCTGGATCTGCCGATGGCCGTCGGCGCCATCGCGATGAGCCTCTCGACCATCATCGTCGCGGCCAACGCCCAGCTCCTTCGCCGCCTCGAACTCCGGCGCGATCCCGCGACTGCCCAACCGCAGCTGGCGACCGCCTGAGTCCACCGGGGGCCAGGGCGATCCCGGCCGATCAGCAGGGGTTGCCGGCGCTGCCGCGGGCGAGCGGCGTCATCGACCGCTCGCACTCGATCTTCGAGACGAGGCGGTCGTGGCTCGCGAGGAGCAGGCCGACGTTCCCGACGAGGGCCACGACCAGGACGACCAGCCCGATCCGGGCGCCGGCCGGTCGTGGCAGGCGGGCGAGGAGGATCGCACCGGCCACCAGGAACGCCGGGGCGACGATGTACACGTAGCGCGGGGCTGCCGCCTGCGCTTGCGGCCATCCAGTGGCAAGGCAGAGCCGTCTCGAGCAGCATGCCGCTTCCGGTCAGGACCAGGCCCGCGGGGCCGGACAGGCCGACGGCGTCGACATATTCGGGCCGTGTCGCGCCACGGTTACCCAGCAGACGGCTGGAGGTTCCTCGCCGGATCCATCTGCCACTGTCCGCCCGCCGTTCGGTCGGATGTGCCTCAGTAGACCTCCGGGATGAACGTTTGCTCGTCGAGCGGCGGCCGGACATAGCCACGGTCGGGCTCGCGCGGCGGCAGGACGAACGCTTCGCTCGCCAGGTCCTCGTACGGGATGAGCGAGAGGAAGTGGCTGATCAGGTTGAGGCGGGCCCGCTTCTTGTCGTCGGCGTTGACCACGTGCCAGGGCGCCTGCTTGATGTCGGTCGCCCGGAACATGTCGTCCTTGGCCATCGAGTAGTCGACCCAGCGGGCCCGCGACTGGAGGTCCATCGGGCTGAGCTTCCAGCGCTTGGTCGGATCCGCGATCCGCGCCTGGAAGCGCCGTTCCTGTTCGCCGTCGCTGACGGAGAACCAGTACTTGACGAGGAGGATCCCTGACCGGACGAGCATCCGCTCGAACTCCGGACAGCTCCGGTAGAACTCCTGGACTTCCTCGGCTGTCGCGAAGCCCATGACCCGCTCGACGCCGGCCCGGTTGTACCAGCTGCGATCGAACATCACGATCTCTCCAGCGCTCGGGAGATGGGCCACGTAGCGCTGGAAGTACCACTGGGTCCGCTCCCGCTCCGTCGGTGCCGGCAGGGCCACGACCCGCGCGATCCGGGGGTTCAACGCGAGCGTGATCGTCTTGATCGCGCCGCCCTTTCCCGCCGCGTCACGACCCTCGAAGACGACGACGACCTTGAGCCCCTTGCGGCGGACCCACTCCTGGAGCGTCGCCAGCTCGACCTGAAGCTTGGCCAGCTCGGCGAGGTACACCCGATTCGACATCCGCTCCGGCCGCTCAGGACGGACCTCGACGGGGCCCTCCTCCGTCGGTTGCGGCATGCCCGTGCCGGCCGCGGCGCCCGTTCCGTCGGCCCGGTCGTGCTTCGCCTTGCCTCTCGCCATGGCCACCCCTCGCGCTATCCGTCCCGTCCTGCTGCCCGATGAGTATGGGCGCGAAGGGAGCGACTCTTCAGCGACGCCGGCAGGACCTGCGGTCGAGCCGACTCGCCTGCCGCGGCGCCTGCTCGGGAGGTCGCCCGCGATTCAGAACATCTCGTCGAGGGTGACGAGGTCGAACCCGGCCGCCCCCAGCCCGTCGACGATCCGCGGCAGGGCCTCGAACGTCTCATAGCCGCCGAGGTGCATCAGCACGATCGAGCCGCCCTGCGCTCGAGTGAGGACCTTCGTCACGATCTGGTCGGCGGTCGGGCCCGGCGGGTCGTTGGCGATCGGTCGCCAGTCGATCGTGTCGATGTCCCAGGTGACCGTGTACCGGTAGCCCGCCGCACCGACCGCGGCCAGCACGTCGGCGTCGTAGCCGCCGTTCGGCGGCCGGAAGAACGGACGCGGGTCCTGGGTGCAGCGGGCCGCCAGCGCCGTTTCGGTCCGACGCAGCTCGTCGCGGATCTCGGCGGCGGTCAGGTTCCGGAAGTCGCGGTGGGTATAGGAGTGGTTGCCGAGGGTGAACAGATCCGGGTGCGCCTCGATGAGCTCGAGGACCGTTCGGCCGGCGTCGGTGTTGGGGTTGTCAGCCATCGCCCCGGTCATGAAGATCGAGGCGTGGACATCGTGGTCCACGAGCCAGTCGACGATGGCGAGCGCATCCCCGACCCGACCGCCCATGTCCAGCGTCAGTGCGACATTCCGGCTCGTCCGTGAGCCGTGCCCCAGGACCTTGCTCGACGCAGGAGGAGGCGTCGGGATCGCCGTGGGGTGGGGCGTGGGCCGCGCCGTCGGCGTTGGCGCCGGCGCCGTGGTGGGATCGGGCGTCGGGCGCGTCGTCGGGCGCGTCGTCGGGCGCGTCGTCGCTGTCCCGGTCGGGCTCGGGTCGGCCGACGAGGTCGGACGCGGCGTCGCGCTCGTCGGCGTCGGGATCGGTTGGGCCGACGGCGTCGCGATCGAGCCGGATGACGAAGGCGTCGCCTGCGGCGAGACCGCGGCCGACGCGACGGGCTGGAAGGCGCTGGATGTCGGTGCCGGTGGCCCGCTCGAGCAGGCGATCAGCCCGACCGCGACCGCGACCGCGACGATCCAGGGAGTTCCGCTCCGAAGCGGCCCGAGCGTCCTGATCGTGCCCTCGCCCATTGGCACACCACCCAGATCAGGCTGCCACCGCGATGCGAGATCGCCAACGGCCGGAGGCCCCGAATCCTCCGGCCGAACGGCCCGCTCGGTCTGCCAGCGCCGTGCGGGCCCGACTTGTCGCCTCGCCGACAACCCCGCAACGGCGTTGGTCGTCGGGCGTCGCAGGTACGGGAGCCATCCATACTCGCGTCGTCGGCGCGGTGACGGCTCCAGAGGAGCTGCAGATGAGATCCAGCCTCCGCCACGCCACCGTCGCGGCGCTCCTGTTCGCCTTCATCGCGGCGGGCACGGCATCGGCCGCGCCCGGCACGAGCGGCGACCATTCCAGGTCGTACTACGTGTCCGTCGGCGACTCGCTGGCGGCCGGCGTCCAGCCGATCGGCGATCCGGCCGACCTGTACCGGACGGACGCTGGCTACGCCGAGCAGCTCCTCGGGATCGCCCAGCCGCAATCGCCCAAGCTCGGCCTCGTCAAGCTCGGCTGCCCGGGCGAGACCACCACGACGATGATCGCCGGCGGGATCTGCTCGTACGCCCATGGATCGCAGCTCGATGAGGCCGTCGCCTTCCTCCGCGCACACCGCGCCCACGTCGCCTTCGTGACGATCGACATCGGCGCGAACGACTTCCCGTGCCAGACGGCCGAATGCGTCCCGGCGGGCGTGGCCGCAATCCAGTCGAACCTGCCGGGCATCCTCGCCCAGCTGCGCGCCGCGGCCGGTCCGACCATGCCGATCGTCGGGATGACGATCTATAACCCGTTCCTCGCCTACTGGTTCGCCGGCCCGGACGGGCAGGCGTTCGCGCGGGCAAGTGCAAGCCAGCTCCTCGGGCCGGTGAACGCGCTCCTGCGCGGCATCTACGAAGGGTCCGGCGACGGCGTCGCAGACATCGAGCGGGCGTTCTCGTCGAACGACTTCGACACCCTCGTGGACCTGCCGGGCGCCGGCACGGTTCCACTCAACGTGGCCCGGATCTGCATGTGGACCTGGGTCTGCGCACCGGCCCCGTACGGCCCCGACAACCATGCCAACGCCGATGGCTACGCCGTGATCGCCCGGGCGTACGCCGACGTCCTCGGTCTCTGATCCGGCGTCCGGTAACCGAGCGGAGGTTCAGGACCCGCCACCCGGAATGACAACGACGGCGGCGATGGGGTCATCGCCGCCGTCGAGTCGTGCCCGGCGGTGGACGGCCTGGGGGTTGGACCGTCCGGGAATGTGCTGATTGCGCGACCCCCCGGGATGCAGCACGTCTGCTGGAGATCGGGCCCATCAAACGTCAGCGCCCTGATCGGCCGCAGGTGCCGAACGGCCCGACGCCACCGGCCGTACGACCCGAGCCGACCGTACCCCCCTGCCCCGGCGATCGCGGTGCCTGGCCGGCGACCGACGCTCTCACTCTCCGCCCTCGGGTCGCGCTATCGCCGCCGCCCCGGACGGCGTTCCGGCCCGCGATCGGCTGAATGGCCCGCTCCCGACCGCCATTCAGCACTGACGCCCGCGGTCCGGCCCTCGCTAAGGTGCGAGTGGAGGTCGCTTGATGACCATCGCCACCGCGACGGATCGCACCGACGCGCGGATCGAGCCGCGCGGTCCGGAATTCGAATTCATGCCGCTCGAGATCGCCGTCGATCGGTGCAAGGGTTGCGGCCTCTGTGTCGACGTCTGCCCGAAACACGTGCTGGAGCTCGACTCGACGCTCGTCAACCCCCTCGGCTACCACCCGGTTCGCCTGACGGATGCGGCGGCGTGCACGAGCTGTGCGCTCTGCGCCCGCATCTGTCCCGACGCCGTCTATACCGTCTTCGCTCGACCCAAAGGGGGCATGAGGTGACCGCCTCCGACAGCGTGACCACCAACCGAGCCGATCCGCCGGCGATCGCCGACTCCGCACTGGAGTCGGGCCCGGGCGGCACGGCCCGGCCGGTCCTGATGAAGGGCAACGAGGCGATGGCGGAAGCGGCGATCGCCGCCGGCTGCGACGCCTATTTCGGCTACCCGATCACGCCCCAGGCCGAGCTCCTGGAGGTCATGGCCAAGCGCATGCCCGAGCTCGGGCGAGTCTTCGTCCAGGCCGAGAGCGAGCTCGGCGCAATCAACATGGGGCTCGGAGCCGCCGCGACCGGCGCCCGCGTCCTCGTCTCGTCGTCGAGCCCGGGCATCAGCCTGATGGCCGAGGGAATGAGCTATCTCGCCGGGTCGGAGCTGCCGCTCGTCCTGATCAACGTCATGCGCGGCGGCCCGGGTCTCGGCAGCATCGGCCCGTCGCAGTCGGACTACTTCCAGGCGACGAAGGGCCATGGACATGGCGACTATCGCGTGCCTGTCCTCGCGCCGTCGACGATCGCCGAGGCCGTCGCACTCCTCGCCGATGCCTTCGAGATCGCGGAGCGCTATCGGACGCCGGTCATGCTGCTTCCCGACGGGGTGATTGGCCAGGCGATGGAGCCGGTCCTGCCCACATGGCGAACGCCGCCGCGGATCAAGAACGATTGGGAGCTGACCGGCGCGGCCGGCCGGGCGCCGCGGGTCGTCCGCTCGCTCCACCTTCGGCCGGAGGATCTCGAAGCTCACAACACCAGGCTCCAGGCCAAGTACGCGACGATCGCCGAACGTGAGGTCCGTTGGGCCACCGAGTCGCTCGATGACGCGGAGATCCTGGTCGTGGCCTACGGCACCGCGGCACGGGTGGCGCGGACGGCCATCGAGCGGGCCCGCCGGGCGGGGCTCGCCGTCGGCCTGCTGCGACCGATCACGCTATGGCCCTTCCCGACGGCGGCTCTGGCGGCCATCGCGCCGCGGATGCGCGCCGTGGTCGTCGTGGAGCTCTCCGCCGGCCAGATGATCGAAGACGTGCGCCTCGCCGTCGAGGGCCGAGCGCCGGTGTTCTTCCACGGTCGGACCGGGGGGATGATCCCGATGCCGGGCGAGGTCCTCCGGGCGATCGCCCGGGCGTGGGCGATGACGACCGTCCGGCCGGATCACCGGGTGGAGGACTCCGGCCTGGCCGCGGACACCTTCGCCGAGGAGATCGTCCGGGCCGGTGATGTCGTGCGTGCGGCAGCCGAGCCGGATCCCCTGAGCCTGATCGAGCTCGCCACCTGGGCAGAGGTCGAAGGCCCGATCCCGACGCCCGAGCTCATCGAGGACCCACTCGATCTTGTCCTGGCCGGCCATCCAGAGATGAGGCGGTGACCGAGATGACGAGCGTCGCCGAGACCCGCCGGATCGTCTACCGGCCGCCACAGCTCCTGGCCGATCATGCGACCCACTATTGTCCCGGCTGCGGGCACGGGATCGTCCACCGGCTGATCGCCGAGCTGCTCGAGGAGATGGACCTGGCCGATCGGACGATCGGCGTGGCCTCGGTCGGCTGCAGCGTCTTCGCCTACGACTATCTTGCGGTCGACTTCGTCGAATCGCCCCATGGACGCGCGCCGGCGGTCGCGACCGGTGTCCGCCGGGCGCGGCCCGACGCCTTCGTCTTCACCTATCAGGGTGACGGCGACCTCGCCGCGATCGGCACCGCCGAGATCGTCCATGCCGCCGCCCGTGGCGAGAACATCAGCGTGATCTTCGTCAACAACGGGATCTACGGGATGACCGGCGGCCAGATGGCCCCGACCACGCTGCTCGGCCAGCGGACCACCTCGAGCCCGGGCGGCCGCGAGGCGTCCCTGATGGGCTACCCGATCCCGATCGCCGAGATGCTCGCGATCCTGCCCGGCGTCGCCTATGCGGCGCGTGGCACGATCGCGGACCCCGGCTGGATCGGCAAGACGAAGGCCATGCTTCGCCGCTCGTTCGAGGTCCAGATCGCCGGCGCCGGGCTCTCGATCGTCGAGATCCTCTCGACCTGCCCTGTCGGCTGGGGCATGACCCCGGCGGAGTCGATGGCCCATGTGACGCGCGACGTCGTCGGCACCTATCCGCCGGGCGTGATCGTTGATCGCCTGAAGGCCGCCGCCGATGCTGCTGCCGTGGCCGCCACCGACGCCCCGCCCGCCCCCGTTGCCGGCTCCGCCGGCGGGAGCTGAATGATGCAGCAATCGACGATCTTCGGCGGCTTCGGCGGGCAGGGCCTGCTGTTCGCCGGTCACGTCCTCGCCCAGGCGGCGGTCATCGAGGGAAAAGACGTCTCGTGGATGCCGTCGTACGGACCGGAGATGCGCGGTGGCACGGCGTCCTGCACGGTCATCGTCTCGGACGAACCCATCGGGTCGCCGATCGTCGACGCCGCCGACGCGGTCGTTGCCCTCAACCCCCCGTCGATGGCGAAGTTCGAGAATCTGCTCGTCCCCGGGGGCATTCTCGTCCTGAACGCATCGCTGATCGAAGCCGAGCCGCGGCGGACCGATATCCAGATCGTTCCGGTCGCGTGCTCCGCGATCGCGCGCGCGGCCGGGGACGACCGCCTCGTCAGCGTGGCCGCACTTGGCGCCCTGATCGCCCAGCGGCCGATCGTGACCGCGGCTGCCATTCGCCAGGCCCTGGCCGACCTCATCGGGCACCGGCCAGCACTGCTGGCCGCCGATATCGTTGCGTTCGACCGCGGCGCCGCGGACGCGGCCCTGCTCGCCGCCACACCCGTGCCCCGAGCATCGACCAACGGCCGAGGGATCGCCGACTCGACCGTCTGACCCGTCCAGTTCGTGACCTCCGGCCGATGCGCTCGCGCCATCGTCGGCGGATGCTCGGTGCGTACCGATCGCTCGAACTGTCGACAGGACTCCGCTCGTCGAGACGTCCCGGTCGTCCCGTTCCGTGCCCGACCCGGCGAGCGATCGCGCGACTGGAGGTTGGTCACGCCATGACGACGACCACGACCCTCGACCGGCCAGATCAGCACCTCCTCGACTGGCTTGCTGACCACGGCATCGATCACGAGGTCCATCCGCATGAGCGAACGGTGACGGCCGCCGCCACCGCGACGGCAGAAGGCGTCGATCCGCGAACCTTCGCGAAGGTCATCGCGGTCGCCACGGACGACGGGCGGACGGTGCTTCTCGTCGTCGAAGCGTCCGACCGGCTCGACCTCGACCGCGCCCGCCTGGCGACGGCGTCGAGTGACGTCCGGCTCCTCGACGAGATCGAGCTCGCGGAGCTCGCGCCGGACTGCGAGGTCGGAGCCCTGCCGCCCGTCGGGCCTCTGTATGGCCTGTCGACCGTGGCAGATCACCGCCTGCGCGAGGACCCCGAGATCAGCTTCAACGCCGGCAGCCATCGGTTCGCCGTGCGAGTGGAGCGGGCGGCCTGGGAGCGAGCCTGCTCGGTGATCTACGCCAACCTCGCGGCCGACCGGGACGCCGGTCCGGCGTGGGCCCGATGACGCGCTCCGGCGCCGCGGCTCCGGCCCACGACCCGGCCGACGCCACGGCAAGTCTCGTCTGGGTCGACGCCCGGCAGGCGATCGTCCTCCGCTGGGAGCGGGGCGCAACGACCGTCACTCGCCGGGTATCGGACGTGCCGGGCCACCATCACTCGACCGGCCACGTTCGTCACGATCCGTCCCCGGGCAGCGGCATCGCCGGTCCGCCGCGTGCGGCAGGTGAGACGCATCGTCTCGAGCACCTCGCCCGGTTCATCGAGGACGTGGCCAGCGCCCTGCCGACCGACGGCGACGTGATGGTGATCGGCCCCGGCACGGTCCACGAGCGACTCGCCGACCGACTGCACGTCCTGGACGTCCGGCACGGCGGCCATCGATCGGTCGAGCGCGAGGCATCGGAGCCGTTGACCGAGCGGCAGCTGATCGCCCGCCTCCGCACCCTGGCCGGCTCCCCAAAGCCGCGTCGGATCCACGCGAATCCGGCGCGGGTGACGGTCCCGGCGAGGCGGGCCTCCGGTTCGCCCGCGAGACGACCCGGGCGAGGGTTCGACCCAGGCATCCGCCGCCGGCCGGAAGCCGGGTTCGATGAAGAACCGTTCGGCGACGACGAGCCGACCGAGGATCTCGAGGGCGCCGGGCTCGTCGACGCCGATCGAGTCGTCACCGCGGGCGGTGCGCCGGGCGGCGCCGTCGTCGTCAGCGGGGCGGATCCCGGGAGTCCTCGCTCGACCTGATCGGGACTCTGGACAGCCGGGAAACAGGGTGGCCCGCCGGCATCCACCGGCGGGCCATTCAGGATGCGGTCGAGCGAGAAGCGGCTGATGCCATCATCGACCGCCGGGTGTCGCTGCACCGACTGGAACGGGGTTCGACGGCTCGGGCACGCCTGCGGGTCGGAGCGTGGCCGCAATCTCCACCGCCCAGGCGTCGATCGCCGGCCAGTCGCGGTAGTCGCCGAACGGCGCCCGGACCGCCTTCACGATGAGCTTCTCGCCGAACCCGAGATCGCCGCTCGCAAGGCGGCCGGGGAAGACCCGGTGGCCACGCGGCCCGATGAGCTCCTTCAGGGCGGCGACCCCGGCCGGTTCCCCGGCCGGAACGGGCGGATCGCCCATCGGCCCGCTCGAGAAGAGCCAGACCGGACGCTCGCGGAGCTGCATCGCGCAGCGTGCGATCAAGTCACGGGCGGGGGCAAGCCAGTTGCCAGCGTACACACCGCTGCCGATGATCACCGCTTCGTACGGCGTCACCGCGTCGATCTCCTCCGCGGGCACGACGTCCGTGGGGATGCCCGACGCGGCGAGGGCGCGGCCGATGGCCTGCCCGATCTCGAGCGTGGCCTGATGCCTTGACGCAACCGTGACGAGAACCGTCATCGAGGGCTCCTTCCTGGAATGGGTGGTCAGCGGGCCATGGGGGCGGTGGTCGGGCGGAACAGCGTCGACGTGGACACGCCGCGGACCTGCTCTCCGGCCGGAACGACGAGATCTCCCCCGACGGCAACGAGGACGCGTCCGGCGTGGGCCAGGACCTCCCCGGCGGCCAGGACCGGGACCGCCCACGTCAGCGCGACGAATCCGGCCAGCACCGCGCCCAGCAACCGTTTCATGAGATCTCCTTCCGAGCGCCCGTTCGGACGCGCGGACGCGCCTGGCGTCGAACGGACGGATCGATCCTGATCGTCGTGCCCGTGTGGCCCGGGCGAGAAGGGCTGGACGACCCGTGGGCCGTGGCCGAACGGCACTTCCTGCCGCCGGGCGCAGAGCCTTGACTGGATCCACACGATGCCGGTGCGTGGCCACGCACCGACCCACCCGCGGGAGCGACCACGATGCTGATCATTCGAAACGTCATGAGCCAACCGGCCCTGACGGTCCACCCGACGACTCCGTTGAAGGACGTCGCCCGGCTCCTCGTCGAGCACAGGATCAGCGGATTGCCGGTCGTCGACGAAGGCGGCCGCGTCCTCGGCGTCGTCTCGGAGGCGGACCTCCTGCTCAAGGAGCAGGGGCCCGAACACGTCAGCCATCGCCATTTCGCCCGCCTTCTGGGAGAGTCGACCGAGACTCGGGCCCAGCTCGCGAAGCTCGACGCCACCACGGCCGGCGACGCGATGTCGGCACCGGCGATCACGATCACCGGCGACCGTCCGATCGCTGAGGCCGCGGCGCTCATGACCAGCCGCGGCATCAACCGCCTGCCCGTCGTCGACGACGGCACCCTGGTCGGCGTCGTCAGCCGAGGGGACCTGATCAGCGCCTACGTCCGATCCGACGAAGACCTCGGCGACGTCGTGCGCAACGAGGTCCTCCATCGGACGATGTGGCTCGACCCGGGCCTGTTCGAGGTCGTGGTTCAGGACGGGATCGTCCGGATCGGCGGCTCCGTCGGGCGCCGTTCGACGGCCGAGGTCATCGAGCGCATGACGGCCATGATCCCGGGCGTCATCGATGTCATCAGCGAACTGACCTGGGAGACCGACGATCGCGACCTCGTCGCACCGGAACGCGACCTGGTCTCGGCCTACACACTCGGCCGCTGACCGGCCACCCCGGCCGTCTCAGGCGGCGCGCATTTCGGCGAGCAGGCTTCGTCCTTCCTGGAGGTCGCCCGCTGACGCCCGCGCCAGGCGGTGTTCCTCGGCCATGACGAGCGACCAGAGGTGGGACTGCGTCTCACGCAGCAGCGGCTCGCCGCGATAGCGGTCGGCGAGATCCTCGATGAACGCGCTGTAGCGAGCCTCTGGTCGGAGCGCGGCCAGCCGGGCCTCGAAGCCCGGCACATAGTCGACGGCCACCTTTGCCCGACCGAAGAAGGCGCCGACGTTCTCGGCCGCCTCGTCCCAGCCCTGCGAATGGCCTCCGCGCCGGAGGAGCGGAACGGTCGAGGTGAAGACGGCGATGGCGACGCCGTCGACGAGCGCGGCCGACAGCCGGCCACCGAAGGTCAGGTATTCGTTGCCGACATGGAGCCGGTCGACGATCCTGATCTCGCCCCACGCGAACGGCCGATCGGCGATCGGCAGCGGGGTCGTCCGGGTGAGCTGTTCGCGACGACCGACGCCATCGCGAGTGATCCAGTAATCGACGGCCTCCGGATCGTAGTGGGTCAATGCCGGCCGATCACGGAGTGCCACGAGCAGGTAGGCCGATCCGGCCTGGTCGGGCAGGTCCGAGTGGGCCAGGAACCCGAGCTGGGTGAGCGTCCGGAACGCATCGGCGGGCGTCGGAGCGTCGACTTGCCGAGGGTCGACGGCGATTGTCCGGTCGGCCATGGAAGACCTCGATCCGCGACTGCCAGCCGAGGACGGCTGCCGGATCGAATCCTGCGCGTTCGATCGGCGGTCGCGAACGTGCCGATCCTCACGTTCGGCGGGGCCGGACCGCCCCCGGATTCCGCGACGGGCCGGACGGCCCCGCCGTTCCGTGCCCTCCGGCTCGTGAACGGCGCCCGGGCGACCTCGACGATCGATCCAGCATTGGAGGTGCTGGACATGGGCGGGAACCGTTTCACACGATCCCCTCGCCCGCGAACCGAACACCTGATCGCGCTGACCGTCGAGGTCGGCCAGGTCGTCTGTCCCGCGCGGGGCATCACCGACATCGAACACTGTTTCACGTGCAGCGCCTATCGCGGTCTGCAGGACGGCCCGGCCGAGCGCCTCGTCTGCGCGCCTGTGACCAGGTCGGAGCTGGCGTACGTACCCCTCGGATTCGTCCCACGCTAGGGTGCCCGAGGAGGCGACGGCGGGGCCGCCGTCGGTCCGTTGGACGCCTGAGGCGAACCGTGCTGGACGGCCCCTCCCGGGTGGACGAACGGCTCTGCCCGCCCGGCGGCGACCGGCCCTAGCCTCGGATCATGGACAGCACGGCCGTCGCTGACGCGCTCCGCGGATCATCCCTCGAACTCGGCCTCGGCCCGGGATCTCGGTGACTGGCTGGACGGTCCTGGTCTGCGGCGACCGGAGTCGCGGTGACGACGGCGCGGCCATCGCGGCTGTCGAACGCCTGCCGCGCCGCCTGCGAGCGGAGATCCGGATCCGGGCGCGCAGCCAGCTGGAGCCCGACGAGCTCGTCTCCGTTCTCCTGTCCGGTCCCTGCCTCATCCTTGACACGGTCCACGGCGTGCCGCCGGGTACGGTCGTCGAGGTTTCGCTGGCGAAGCTGCTCGCCGGCGACGGCCCGACACCCGCTTCCACCCATGCGCTCCCGATGCCGATCGTCGTCGGGCTCGCCCGGGCCCTCGGCGCGCCCCTCGAGAC
>DATAIW010000178.1:0-2119 GCA_036262455.1 Candidatus Limnocylindrales bacterium
AGCAGCGCGAGCTCGAGTCACCCGCTCGATCACGAGGCTTCCCACCGAAAGGGAGGCCGACGTCTTCCGCGACGGGCTAGCGTGGCCGGGATCGGTCATCGAGTCATTCGAGTACGAGTATCTCGACGAGTGACCCACCGATTGCTCCCCGGCTCACCCGACGAGCCGCGCGGACGCTGATGCCTGACGACGTTCCGCGCGAGGCTGCCTGGTTCGCCTTCCATGACGCCCTCCCGGCCTGGCCCCCGCTCGGGTCCCGCCGTCGGGATCAGGGCCCAGGACGTCGTGTCTCCTTCGCCGACACGATGAACCCATGGTGATCGCGAGCCAGGTTCTCCGCACCTCTGACCCTCCTCGTTCTTGCCCTCACGATGACCTGCTGCGCTACGGCGAATACACTGCCTGAGTGACCGAGCCAGACCTTCGGACGAACCCGGACGCGCTGCCCGACGCCGAGCCACCGCGGATCGGTCGCCATCCCGTCAACGGCACGATCCTGTACGCGGAGGTCCGCGGCTCCGGTCCGGCCGTGCTCCTGATCCACGCGGGTGGTGAGGACGCCGAGCAGTGGCGTCCGGTCGCTGAGCGCCTGACCGGCTTCACCGTCGTGACCTACGACCGCCGCGGGACCCTGCGCAGCGGTCGAGACGCCTGGCCGGGGGGTGGCTCGGCACAGCACGCCGACGACGCGGCTGGGCTCCTCGCCACACTCGGCGTCGACGATGTCCTCGTGTTCGGTGCCAGTTCGGGCGGAATCCCCGCGCTGCAGCTGGCGCTCCGCCACCCGGAGCTGATCCGGCGCGCGCTCGCCTATGAGCCGGGGTACTTCCGGCAAGTCCCTGGCGGCGAGGAGTTCCAACGGCCAGCGAACAAGGCGGTGGCCGATCACCTGGCAGCCCATCCAGACGACTGGGTCGGAGCGTGGGCAGCCTGTCGCCGAGCCGTTGCCCGAGCGACGAACGCCGGCCCACGCGGCTTCTTCACTCCGCCGCCCGGGAAGGAGTGGTACGCGGAGCGCGAGGACGCCAACGCCGAGGCGCTCGTGGTCGATGACGTCCCCATCCTGACCCGCGAACTCGTCGACGAGAAGGAACTTGCGACGGCTCCGGTCGATATTCGGTTCTCCTTCGGTACAGCCTCTCTGCCGATCTTCCGAGAGATCGCGACCCACCTCGCCTCTGTTCGCAACGCTACCCCTGACGCCATCGACGGTGTCGGTCATTCGATGCCATACCTCCCCGACGCGGCTGCTGCATACATCCGCACCGGAGCGGAGTGACATAGCGCGGCGTTCGCACCGCGACGTCGACGACAGCGCCGGAGTCGCGACACGATGACCTGGTCGTGCTGCTTCTCTTCAGGTTGGTGCTTGGCGATGCGTCGACTCACGCGTGGCGCCCGTCACCCGCCGACGGTGCTGCCGCGATCGCCGGGCGGCGCCCTCCGCGAGCCGCGGCCCGACGACCCGAGAACGACGCCGTTGACCAGCTCACGCACGAGGCGCGACGGCGAAGACGGCGGAGGACGGCCCAGCCGACGAAGCGCTCGCGTATCGCGCGATGGTAGCCGCGCCAGTGGCATCCTGACGCCGAGCGTCGGGCAGCCCTCGGCGCGACGACGCCTGCCGGAGGATTCTCGGTGCTCGAGGCGGTGTTCTGGGGCCTGGTGGCGGCTTCGACGCTGATTGTCGGTGCCACCCTGGCGATCGCCCTGCCGTGGCGGCGGCGGATGATCGGCCTTGGCGCCGGGTTCGGGGCGGGCGCCCTGATCTCGGCGGTGACCCTGGACCTGACGAGGTCGGCGTTCGAGGCGGCCGACGTCCCCGTGGTCGTGGTCGGGCTGGGCGCCGGCGCGCTCGCCTTCTCGGCCGGCAACTGGGCGCTCCACCGCGGGGGAGCGGTGCGCCACCGCAAGCGGTCGGCAGGCCAGCAGGCGGGCGCCGACCCGCTCGGGATCGTGCTCGGGACGGTCCTCGACGGGATCCCGGAGTCGGTAGTCATCGGGATTTCGCTCCTGACGGGGGAGGGCGTCGGGCTGGCGTTCCTGGCGGCCGTCGCGATCTCCAACCTGCCGGAGGCGATCTCGGCGACGACCGGCCTGCGCCGGACCGGGTGGTCGA
>DATAIW010000179.1:0-3864 GCA_036262455.1 Candidatus Limnocylindrales bacterium
GCTGACGGGTGGTCGTCGACTGGGTCACTCGCGCTCATCATCGCCGGATCTCCACGGAGCACCCGCTTGGGCCTGTCCCATCTCCTCGGTCGCACGCAGCCGCGATGGACAACGTACCGACCCGACCTTGACGGGATGCGCGGCCTCGCGATCGTCCTGGTCCTGATCGAACACACCGCAACCTCGCCGGCGGGCTACCTGCTCCGGATCGCACCGGCGATGGCGGGAGTCACCGTGTTCTTCGTCCTGTCGGGCTACCTCATCACCGGTCTCCTGGCCCGTGAGCGCCCGATCGGGCTGCGGAACTTCTACGCGCGTCGCGCGATCCGGCTCGGTCCGGCGCTCCTCGTCCTCATCACCGCGGTCGTCGTCCTGTCGATCCTCGGGCGCAACCCGTTCCCGTGGCAGCCGGGCGTGATCAGCTCGCTCTTCTATGTGTCCAACTGGGCCGACGTCGCCGGCATCCCGACGGGCCTGCTTGGCCACACCTGGTCGCTCTCGATCGAGGAGCAGTTCTACCTGGTGTGGCCCGTGATCATGCTCACCGTGCCCCGCCGTTGGCTACTGCCACTGTCCGTCGGTCTGGCGGTCTCCGGGTGCCTTCTCTACTTCCTGAACGTCGGACCGGTGTACTACTCGACTCTGACCAACGGCGGCGCCATCCTCGCCGGCTGTGCCATCGCACTCGCTGAACGACAGCTGCCGAGGATCGCCGGCCTGCTCGGGATCGCGCTGATCATTGTCGCTGCGGCCATCGTTTCGCAGGCGCTGGCGGTCGTAGGGGCGGTCCTCTTGCTACTCGGCCCTGTCGACGCCCTGATCCCAATCGCACCGGTCGGGCGCCGAGCCTACTCCCTGTACCTGTGGAGCTGGCCGTTCGCCTACCTGGTGGGTGGCGCGGCGGCGCTGCCGCTGACCATCATCGCCGCGGAGCTGTCGTACAGGCTCGTCGAACAGCCGGTGCGACACAGGTTCCACGGGCGCTTCGCGCCGCACAGGGGCAGGATGACCGTGGATCTCCCGCGGTCGGCGGGTGTCGTTCCGCCGCGGCCGGATCTCGAGGAGCCCGCACCGGTCTAGCTTGCCGCCGACTCCGACAGGCGGACCGCCCGCGCGCCCTCGTCGTAGATCTGCTCGACCGCCTTGACCATCAGCTCGATGCAGAAGCGGTCGTGGACGAGGTCGTGGCCGGCCCGGGCGAGCGTGTCGGCGTAGGCGTGGTCGGTGAGGAGGCGGACGATCGCGGCGGCCAGCGCCACCGGGTTGTCGTGCTCGACGAGGAGCCCGGTGACGCCGTCCTCGATCATCTCCGGGATCCCGCCGACATCGGACGCGACGACGGGCCGCGAGAGCGCCATCGCCTCGAGGATCGAGAGCCCCTGGGCCTCGCGCCAGGACGGCAGGACGGCGACGTCGATGGCGGCGGTGACGGCCGGGATGTCGTCGCGGCGGCCGGCGAAGACGACGCGATGGGCGACCTTGTGGGCCGCGGCCCACTGCTCGAGGAAGTCGCGCCGCGAGCCCTCGCCGACGATCAGCAGGTAGGCGGCGGGGACCTCGCGCAGGACCTGCGGCCAGGCCTCGATCAACGTCTGGTGGCCCTTCTCCGGCTCGAGCCTCGCCACGACTCCGACGATCGGAGCGCCCGGCTCCATCCCGTACTCGTCGCGGAGCGTGCAGCACGGGTCGGTGTGGTCGTAGCGCTGGAGGTCGACGCCGTTGTAGATCAGGCGGACGGGCGCTCCGGTCCGGTGCTCGGCGGCGATCTTGCGCTCGATCGATTTCGAGACCGCGATCAGCTGGTCCATCTCCGGGGTCAGGCGGCGGAGGAGCTCGCGATCCTCGTGGGAGCGGACGCGCGACGAATGGACCGTCGAGACGATGTACGGCCGGCGACGCCCACTCTCGCCGAGGGCCATCGCCGCCCTCGTGCCGACGAGGTCCGCCCGGTACATGTGGGTGTGGATGATGTCCGGCTGGACGCGGGCGAGAAGAGTGGTCAGGGCGCGGACGGCGTCGGCATCATCGGGCTGGTCGATCACGGTGACGTCGAAGCCGTGCCGCTCGAGCTTGCGGACGGCGCTGCCGGCCGACAGCGACACGACCGACGCCTCGTAGTGGGTCGTGTCCATCCGCGTCATCAGCCCGAACACGTGCTCCTGGGCGCCGCCGTTCGTGCCGGTCGCGAGGATCTCGACGACCCGCACGCGCTTCGGGCCGGGCATCGGGAAATGCTCGAGCGGGGCGAGACACGGATCCCAGATCGGCGGGGCGCCCATCAGCCGAGAGCCTCGTCGGACCCGGCTCCGTCCCGCCGGACGAGCAGGCGCTGGATCGGTTCGTCGGTTGCGCCCCACTCGTACTTGTACGGCTCGTTGCCGCGGAGGAAGTCGAATCGGCGCTGGCCGTGCTCGACGGCGAACTGGACGCAGCGAGCGGCGAGGATGACGCCCGCCGAAAGGTCACGGGCATCGGGGTCGATGCCGGCGTTGTAGAACATCACGGTGTCGCCCGCGACGACGTGGATCCCGGCCGCGATCCGTCGCCCGCCGACGGTCAGGAACAGGAGCTGGACGGGACCGTCCGGACCGGACTCCTCGAACCAGCGGCGGATGAAGACCCGCGATGCGTCACCGCCCGGCGTCGGCGGGAACAGGCCGTCGGCACCCCAGCGGCGCTGGTGGAGGTCGATGAACTCGTCGAGGTCAGCGAGGGCGTCGGGCGCGAGCGCGAGGTCGAGCTCGCCGGCCGCCTCGGCGCGACGGATCTTCCGGCGGATCTCGTGCCGGGCCTTCTTGTCGAGGGTCGAGAGGAAGTCCTCGAAGCCGAGGCCGTCGGGGAACGTGACGACCGGGCACACGTCCTCACGCTCGAGGTTGAGCGTCCAGCCGTCGCTGATCTCGCGCCGGCCGAACGCGGCGGCAAGGGCGTCAGCGGCCGGGTCGCCGCAGCGCAGGCGGCGGAGGTCGATCGCGTCCCACGGCGCCGGGTGCTCGGGATCGGACGGGTCGGCGGCGCCGAGATGGTCGACGAGGGCCGTCGCGACCGCCGGCAGGTCGGCGGGGGCGGCCAGGATCGTCGCGTAGTCGGCGTGGTAGGAGGCGCCGAAGAAGACGGCCTTGGCGGTCGGCGCGACCGGCGTGAGGTGGGCGGCATCGCCGTGGCGGAGCTTCGAGGCGGTCTCGGCGTCGCTCGGCTCGACCTCGTGGCGATGCATCAGGGGCACGATCGCGACCGGATCGCCGGCCTCCGCGCCGCCGGCCGCGCCGGACATCGCGGTGACGATCAGCGTCTGGTCATGGGCGCTCGCGCCGTACGCGTCCCACCACGCCCGCTGGAACGCCCAGGAGGAAAAGGGCGTCGCCCACGGATTGCGAGCCGCGAGCGCGTCCCACGTGGCCCGCGGGATGTCGCCGAACGGGCGGCGCTCGACGTGAAGGGCGGCCGCAGACCCGGCCGCATCGTTGTTGCGTTCGAGGGTCCCGGCGTCAGTCGAGCCCGGACAGGCAGGCTCCGCGTTCGGAGCGTGGGTGGTCACGGCCGGAGGATATCACCGGGTCCCCCGAATCGATTGCGGGCGCAACGGAGCGTGGGCCGGCGCTGCCGGACTTGTTCATCTGATGCACGGTTCCGACATCCGCGTTCACTAGATGAACCTACGCGACCTGATGGGCAGTGGCGGGCTCCGCAGACAGGGTTCCGCGGCGAGTCCGAAACTGGAAACGGGCGAATCGGTTCATCTGATGACGCAATTCGTGCGGGTTTCGGCGTCTCGACGGCGCGTCGTGTCCGATCGGTTCATTTGATGCACGGCCTCGGCCCTACCAGAGCGGGCGCAGGAATCGCAGGATGTCCGTGAAGTCG
>DATAIW010000180.1:0-4138 GCA_036262455.1 Candidatus Limnocylindrales bacterium
AAGGTTCCGCGGCCCGAACGCCACCTCCGTCCGCACCTTGCCGGCGAAGATCTGGCGGTCGGGATCCTGGAAGACCAGGCCAACCGTGGCGGCGAGGCGGGCGACGCGCTGGCCGGCGATGTCCCGCCCGTCAATCCGGACAGTCCCCTCGGTCGGACGCAGGAGGCCGTTGAGGTGGCGAACAAGCGTCGACTTCCCGCTCCCGTTCTGGCCGACGATCGCCAGGGTCTCACCGGGTCCAATCGCGAGATCGACACCGTCGAGTGCCCGGGTTCCGTCGGGGTAGACGTGGACGAGGCCGGCGATCTCGATCATCGGGCAAGCGCCGCAGTGACGTCGACGCCAGTCCCCGCGAGCGCCCGGGAAAGCCGGATTCGCGACGGTGGCTCCACGCCCCAGCCCTCCAGCCGCTCGTCACCGAAAACCCTCGAGGCGGGCCCGTCGAGGACGATCCGCCCATCCACGACCACGGCCACCCGCCCGCACAGGCCGTCGAGCACGTCCGTCTTGTGCTCGGCGACGAGGAGCGCCGTCCCGGTCGCAGCGAGGGCGCGAAGCGCTTCGCCGACGAGCCGCGTCCCCTCCGGGTCCAGCTGGGCGGTGGGCTCGTCGAGAACAATGTGACGTGGGTTCATCGCCAGAAGGCTCGCGATCGCGACCAGCTGGCCCTGCCCGCCGGAGAGCCGGGCCGGATCGCGCTCCGCGAGGTGCTCGATCCGCAGGCGTTCGAGTGCGGCGCGCGTGCGCGCGAGCGTCGCGGCGACCGACAAGCCGAGGTTCATCGGGCCCAGCGCCACCTCTTCGAAGACCGTCGCGGCAACCCCGGATCGCTGGGTGGCCGGGTTCTGGAAGCCCAGCACGACCCGCCCGGCCAGCTCGTGGACCGGGCGTCCCGTCATTGACTGCCCGTCGATGACGAGCGAGCCGGTAAGGCCGCCCCCGATCGACGCCGGCGCGAGCCCGCACGCG
This sequence comes from Candidatus Limnocylindrales bacterium, assembly GCA_036262455.1. GTDB lineage: Bacteria > Chloroflexota > Limnocylindria > Limnocylindrales > CSP1-4 > CF-46. The sequence continues at coordinate 970 of DATAIW010000180.1, forward strand.
AGGAGGCAGATGGTGGACTTGCCAGCCTCGTTCGGCCCGACCAGCCCGACGATCTCGCCGTCGCCGAGCGCGAGGTCGATGTCGTGGACGACTGCCATCGCATACCCGGCATAGCGGTAGGAGACGCCGCGGAGCTCCAGCATGGGTGCTCAGGGAATCCGCGGGAGGAGGCCCGCCGCGCGAGCAGCAACAAGGCCGAGGAATCCCACTACGAGCACCCATCGGACGACCCGTTCCGCGCTCGTGTCGCCCGGCCACCAGAGCAGATTCCGCCGCCCGGGCCGGCCGAACGCGCGCACCTCCAGCGCCAGGCTCCGCTCCTCGACCTCCGTGAGAGACGAGAGCAGCACGGGACCGACGATGGGCATGATCCCGCGGAAGCGAGCGATCAGCCGTCCCTCCGTGTCGAGTCCCCGGGCCCGCTGGGCGGCCTGGATGACGCCCGCCCGCTCGATCAGCGAGGGGACCGCCTCGACCGTCGCGACCGCCGCGAACCCGAGCTTCGGCGACATGCCGCGTCGCTCCAGGTCGAAGACGAGCGCCCGCGGATCCGTCGTCAGCCCGAACAGCCCGACCGCCGTCGAAAGCACGAGGAGCCGCACCAACACCTGCCCGGCGAAATCGACTCCCTCGAGAGTCGCGTCGAACGGGCCGATGGCGAACAGGACGGTCGTGCCCGCTCGGGTGAACACGCTGACGAGGACGATCGAGATCGCGATCGGGAGGGACAGGAGGATCGAGATCCGGAGCAGGCGACCCAGCAGGCGGGCCGAGATCGCGGACGGGATGATGCCGCCGAGCAGGATCACGAGGGGCCCGACGTAGCCGCCCAGCACGAACGCGCCGAGCGAGCAGACGATGGCTGCGACCGCCTTGGTGAGCGGGTTCAGCCGGTGATAGGCGCTGGGCGCCGCAGGCGCAAGGCTCGCGAGGTATGCGGCGTCGGCCTCCGACACGTCGTCGATCAGTCGCTCCCAATCAGGCCGACCGCCTGCTCACCCTGGGGGAACCGGGCGGTGAACCGACGCGAGAGCACTTGGAGGAGCGTGAAGACGACGATGTAGGTGATCGTCTTGTCGATCGGATCGGAGATCAGGCCCTGCTGAAGCACCGCCGAGGAGAGGGTCGACCCCGCCTGCTGGAACGCAGCGACGAGGAAGTCGGTCCCGGAGCCGGTGACGCCACCGAAGAAGTAGGCGGAGATCGGTGCCGAGATGAGCGCGGAGACCACCCCGCATATTGCTCCGCAGACCACGATGAAGGCTACGCCCAGGTCGCGCCGGACCAGCAGAAGGGCGACGAGCCCGATGCCGGCGCCGACCAGCCCGATCGCGATCAGCCAGGCCACGACCACGAAGAACGAATTGACCGTGGTGAGATCGCCGAAGAACGTGACGCCCTTGGTGAAGGCGGGCAGCACGCCCCAGTAGCCCAGCGCCGCCAGGATGACCAGGGCCACCGCCGCCCCCGCCAGGAGCTTCGGCGTGGGCGTGTTGGGTCGCGAGCGGAAGAAGCCGAGGCGGCCGAAGATCCCCGCGAGCAGCCCGATCTCCGCGGCCACGATCGCGAACGGCCACGCATACGGGCTGCCCAGTGGCGTGCCGCCGAGGATGAACGTCCAGATCGTGTTCGACAGGAGGCCGGTGAGCGCTCCTGGGATCGGGCCGGCCAGCGCGCCAACGAGGATCGTGCCGATCGAATCCAGGTACACGGGCACCTTCAAGGCGGCCGAGACCGTCTGGCCCAGGATGATGTTGATCGCGATCGCGATCGGGATCAGGACGATGGTTCGGGTATCGAACTGCGACGTGATCGACCGGATCCGGCCCGTCTGGGCGTACTCCACGACGGCGTACACGACGACCGCGACGAGGATCGCGATCGCGAGCACGAGCATGATGCCGTTGGCGACCTGGGTGTTGCCGCCCGTCACTGGGTCGGTCGAGGCCGCGACGGTGCCCAACGCCAGCAGGCCGATCGCGGCGACCGCGATCCCGGCCAGCACCCCGATCCCGATGCGGACCCATGTTCCGGCCACTGATGTGCCTCCCGTCCTCGGTCGATCGCTCTCGACCCTCGCGCGAACCGCCAACTTCGTCGGCCTCCGGGTTCCCTCCGCCCACGGCCCGGCGCGCCCCGAAGTCTCCCACGCGGGCTGGTCTCCGCGCCAGTCTTCGCCGGGCATTGGGTACTTGGTCCGCGGCCCGACGGCCCCGCTCCGGTCGCGGCGGTCGACGTGCAGGTCGACGTGGGGATCGGCCCCCGGCGGCGCGTCCGGCCGTCCGGTGCTCAGCCGACGCGCTCCGCGAGCCCCCCGACGCGCTCGATGAACCGCTCGAAGAAGGCGGCGGCGTCGGCCTCGACCGCCACGTCCAGGGTGGGTGGCCGGCCCCAGGCGCGGCGCCAGTCCGTGACCGTCTCGCCGGTCGTGAGCGTGCCATCCAGCTCCACGTCCACGGAGAGTGCCTCCGTCCGCACGAGCGACGGGTCCAGCGCCGCCGCCACGGCAAAGGGGTCGTGGACGAACGCGCCGTAGAAGCCGTCGTAGCGGGAATGGAACTCCATGTAGAAGCGAAGCGCATCGTCGATGAAGCGGATGACCGGGTTCGCGGGGATGGACGCGTCGGCGCCGACACCGGACCCGTCCGCGCCGGACGCGTCGATGCCGGCACCGGACGCGTCGATGCCGGCACCGATCGCCGCGTCCCGGGAGTGCGCGGTGGGTGCCCCGGCCCGGGCTGCCAGCGCCGCGAGGTGGCGGGGCAGAAGCTTCGCGCGCTCCGTGACGTCGAGGCCCAGGGCCAGCGGGAGCGGCGGCAGGCCGGCGACCCGGCGGGCGTCGGTCACGTCCGGCCGCCCGAACGACGCGATGCAGAGCTTCGCGGCATCCGGGTCCACGCTCACGTTCCACTCGGTCGTCGGGGCGGTGTTGCCCGGCGACCGGTAGCTCCCGCCCATCATCACCCAGCGCCGCAGCAGCATCGGCAGATCCGGCTCGACGAGGACGGCGATCGCAAGGTTCGTCATAGGCCCGAGGGTCACGAGCGTCAGCTCGCCCGGGCGCCGGCGCGCCTCCTCCACGATGAGGTCCGGCCCGAACCGCGCCGAGAGCGGTCGGCTCGGCGGTGGCAGGACCGCGTACCCGATCCCCCGCGGACCGTGCGTCTCG
>DATAIW010000181.1:0-2576 GCA_036262455.1 Candidatus Limnocylindrales bacterium
CGTCACGAGGGCGCCGCCGCCTTCATGGCCGAGGCCCACGGTCAGCTGACCGGGCGGCCGGCAGCGGCGATCGGGACCCGGGCGGTGGGTGCTGCCAACCTCGCGATCGGGATCCATACGGCGCGCCAGGATTCCTCACCGATGTTCGCCCTCGTTGGCCAGGTCGAGCGTCAGGTCCGTGGTCGCGAGGCGTTCCAGGAGATCGACCAGGCATCGACGATCGGCGGCCTCGCCACCCATGCCGTCGAGTTGACGGCCGTCGCGGACGTGCCGCAGATGGTCGGCGACGCCGTTCGAGCCGCCCTCGTCGGGCGACCCGGCCCGGCGTTCCTCTCGATCCCGGAGGACATCCTCGACGAGGAGCTCCCGGCCTCGGCGCAGCTCGACACCTCGCGGCCGGCGCCGATCCGACCGGAGCCGGACGATGTCCGGGCGGTGCTCCAGTTCCTCGCCGCCGCGGAGCGACCGGTGATCCTCGCGGGCGGGGGCGTCCTCCGGGCACGGACGTCGACCGATCTCATCCGCCTCGCCGAGCTCCTACGGGTGCCGATCGTCGCCGGGTGGCGTCGCGCGGACGTGATCCCGAACGACCACCCGCTGTACCTCGGCATGGCGGGCTACGGCAGCCCGTCGGTCGTTCGCGAGCGCCTCGAGCGCGCCGACGCCGTCCTCGTCCTCGGTTGCCGGCTCTCGGAGATCACCTCGTTCGGCTACGCGATCCCGGCCGAGGGCCAGCCCTGGATGCACGTCGATGTCGAGCCGCTCGACGATCGACCAGGTCTGCCGATCGCCGTGCGCACGGTCCGCGCGGACGCTCGGGCGTTCCTGCGAGCCGCCGTCTCGCGTCTCCAGGAGGCGGTGCTCGACGCCGCGTCGGCCGACGCGCGCGAGACCGTCAACGTTGCCGATCGGACCGCTTGGGAGGCAGCAACGACCCCGGACGCGGCGGCCTGGACCGGGCCGGGCGTGCATCCCGCCCACGCGGTCACCGCGGTCCGCCGGCTGATCCCCGACGACGCGATCATCACCACCGATGCCGGCAATTTCGGCCTGTGGGTCGCTCGCCATTTCCGGTTCCGCCGGCCGGGGACGTTCCTCGGGCCGACGTCCGGGGCGATGGGCTACGCCCTGCCGGCGGCGATCGCCGCGGGCCTCGTCCACCGCGATCGGGTCGTCGTCGCCTTCGCTGGCGACGGCGGGTTCGCGATGACCATGGCGGAGCTCGAGACCGCCGTGCGCGAGAAGTCGAAGGTGATCGCGATCGTGTTCGACAACGAGCGCTACGGCACGATCCGGATGCACCAGGATCGGCGGGGTGGGGGGGCCGAGGGCGCGATCGCGACGGACCTCGGACCGATCGACTTCGCCGCGATCGCTCGCGCCTGCGGAGCGCGCGGGATCCGCGTCGAGACCGATGCCGCGTTCGAGCAGGCCGTCCGCCAGGCCCTCGCGAACGACCGCCCGACCGTGATCCAGGTCGCGCTCGACCGGGGCTGGGTCGCGCCGGACCGGCCGTTCGCGCCCGGTGGCTGACCCGTCGCCGCGGCTGACCTATCACCTCGCTCCGGCGGCGTGGTGGGACGCGGCCGACCCGCACGCACCGTTGAGCGCGCCATCGCTCGAGTCCGAAGGGTTTATCCATTGCACGGACGGCTCCGCGGCGATGGTCGAAACCGCCAACCGCCACTACGTCGCGGATCCGGGCGACTTCGTCGTCCTGACGGTCGATCTGGCGCGAGTCACGAGCCCGTGGCGGGTCGAGGACCCCGGCCGGATCTATCCGCATGTCTTCGGCCCGATCGACCGGTCCGCGATCGTCGCCGTCGTCCTCGCACCGCGCGACGCGGACGGCGGCTTCCTCCCCTTCGAAACCTGACGGGTCCGGGACGGTATCGTCTCGTCATGGCTCGAGCGACCAAGGTACCGATCGACCCGGACGACGCGCCCCTCAAGCGGCTCGGTGGCGGACGTTGGCAGAGTCGGGACGAGCGCTTCACGATCGAGCCCCAGTCGGGGACGTGGGTCGTCGTCGACGGCGAGCAGATCGACGATCTCGGCATGGCGCTCGTGCGTGGCCCGTTCCCGAGCCTGACCGCCGCCAAGGAGGCAATCGGGAGGGCGCGGTCGAGCGTGCCCGCAGCCTCGCCGCTGGCGGGGCGGATCGAGCGGCGCCGCCGGGAACCACACGCCGAACCGAGGCCGAATGCCGACGCGATCGGGCTGGGCAAGACGTCTCGCGCGTCGTCGATGCAGGGACGCCACCCTCGGGCGGGTGACGAAGACGGGGCTGAGACCGGTTCGACGCCGGGCCGGCCTCGAGCCGCGTCTCGCGATCGGAAGCCTGTGTCGCATTCCGGGGAGGAGCCGCCTGAACCCGGCTGGCTGACCGATCTCGAGCCCGGGGAACGCGGCCGCGCCCGCCGGTTGATCGCCCGCCTCCGCGCCGATGACGTTCCCGACGCCGAGGGCCTGGTCCGGCGTGACCTCGTCGGCGATGTGCCGGCACTGGCTGCCCAGGCGATCGCCCACCGGCTCGGCGATCTCGGTGACGACGCGTCGCCGCGGGACGTTGCGGA
>DATAIW010000182.1:0-3171 GCA_036262455.1 Candidatus Limnocylindrales bacterium
CGAGAAGGTCCTCCGCAGCTATCGCCGGGTCCTGATCCCGGAGGTCAACCTCGGCCAGCTGCTCATGCTGATCCGGAGCCAGTTCCTCATCGACGCCGAGGGCTACGACCGGGTCCGCGGCAAGCCGTTCACGATCGCCGAGATCGTGACCCAGGCCGAGCGAATCCTCGGGCCGATGGCGTCGCGGAGCTCCGCCTCGGACCTCGGAGAGCGAGCGAACGATCATGACTGAGGGTGCCAACCCGATGACGGACGCGACCCAGCCGGCCCTCAGCGCGGCGAACGCGGCCGTCATCCAGCTGACCCGCAAGGACTTCGTGTCCGACCAGGAGGTCCGCTGGTGTCCCGGCTGCGGCGACTACTCGATCCTCGCCCAGACCCAGAAGCAGATGCCCGACTTCGGCGTGCCGAAGGAGAACATCGTGTTCATCAGCGGCATCGGTTGCTCCGGCCGGCTGCCGTACTACATGAACACGTACGGCTTCCACACGATCCATGGCCGCGCCCCGACGCTGGCGACCGGGCTCAAGGCGGCCCGTCCGGAGCTGATGGTCTGGGTCATCACCGGCGACGGCGATGCCCTGTCCATCGGTGGCAATCACGTGATCCACACGATGCGCCGCAACGTTGACATCACGATGGTCATGTTCAACAACCGGATCTACGGGCTGACCAAGGGCCAGGCCAGCCCGACCTCGGAGTTCGGCAAGAAGACGAAGTCGACCCCGGCCGGGACCATCGACACCCCGATCATGCCGCTGACGATCGCCCTGGCCGCCGAGGCGACGTTTGTCGCCCGGAGCGTCGACACCCACACCGAGCATCTCCAGCAGACCCTCCAGCGGGCGGGGATGCATCACGGCTCGACCTTCGTCGAGGTCCTCCAGAACTGCAACATCTTCAACGACGGCGCATGGCGCGACTTCACCGATCGCGAGGTCCGCGAGGATCGGATGCTCTTCCTGGAGCACGCCAAGCCAATGATCTTCGGCAAGGATCGGGACAAGGGCATTCGCCTCCGTGGGCTCCATCCCGAGGTGGTGACGATCGGCGAGAACGGCGTGACCGAGGCGGACCTCCTCGTCCACGACGAGCAGGCCGAGGAGCCGTATCTCGGGCTGATGCTGTCGCGGATGTTCTGGCCCGAATACCCGGTCCCGGTCGGCGTCCTCCGCGCCGTCGCGCGACCGACCCACGATCAGTTGATCGACCAGCAGATCTCCGCGGCCGTCGCCGCGACCGGTGCGGGCGACCTCGCCGAGGCGCTCGCGTCCGGCGAGACCTGGCTCGTCGAGTAGCCGGAGGATCGCGATGCGTTGCCCGACCTGTGGATACGAGAACCTGCTCGGCTCCGACGTGTGCGACAACTGCGGCTCGGACCTCGCCGGTCACGACGTCCCGCAGTCGCCGTCGACGTTCCGCGGCCAGCTGCTCGGCGAGCACCTCGATGCGCTCGAAATCGTCGCCCCGGAGACGATCGAGGCGACCGCCGACGTCAACGAGGCCATCCGCCGAATGCACGACAACGCGATCGACTGCGTCCTCGTCACCGAGGCCGGGCGGCTCGTCGGGATCTTCACGGACCGCGATGCGGTGGTGAAGGTCGCCGGCCTCGAACGCCGGGTGCGCCCGATCGCGACCCTGATGACCCGCGACCCGGTCGTCCTCCGCCATGACGACACGATCGCGGTCGCGATCAACAAGATGGCGTTCGGCGGCTTCCGCCATATCCCGATCGTCGAGGACGGCCGGCCCACCGGCGTCGTGACCGCCCGCGACGTGTTCCGTCACCTCGTCGAGTCGCTCGGCTGACGCCGGGCGGTCCATGACCATGGTCGAGTCCGGAGCGTCGATCCGCGTCGTGGTGCTCGCCGACGACCTGATCTGGTCGACCCGCCTCGTCGGCCACGTCCGGGCGGCCGGCTTCGAGGCGGTGCCGGCACGCTCGATCAACGGATTCCTGTCGGGACTGGCCGACGCCGGCGGTGCGATCGTGGACCTGACCAGCCGGGCCTACGACGGCCTAGCGGCGATCGCCGCGGCCCGCGCCGCCGGCGTGCCGGTCCTCGCCGTCGGCCAGCACGACGATCACGTCCTTCGGCGCGACGCGCTCGCGGTCGGCGCCGACCGCGTCCTGGCCTATCGCAAGCTGTTCGAGGACGGCCCGGCGACGATCGCGCGCTGGTTGGCGGCGTCTTCGTCGACCCCTTCCCGCCAGCCGACGGAGACCACGACCCGATGACGACCGCGACCGCGGCCCATCCCCGGATTCCGGCCGAGCGCTATGCCGAGCGGCTGCAACGGCTCGCCGCGCTGGTCGAGAGCCGCGGCCTCGCTGCGGCCCTGATCGCGGTCGGACCGGATCTCGACTACCTGACCGGCTATCGGGCGATGCCGCTCGAGCGCCTGACGATGCTCGCGGTCGTCGCCGGCGAGGTGCCGGTTCTGGTCGTGCCCCGTCTGGAGGAGCCCGCGGCCCGGGCCGGGGCGCAGACGCCGATCGAGATCGCGACGTGGATGGAGACCGACGATCCGCACGCCCTCGTCGCCGGGCTCGTCGATCGAGCGCGCGGCCGTGCCTCCGCCACGATCGCGGTCTCCGACCGGCTCTGGTCCCTCCAGCTGCTTCGGCTCCAGTCGGCCGCGCCCGGCGCGCGCTGGGTGTCGGCGACCGAGGTCCTGCGCGAGCTGCGGATGGTCAAGGACGCCGACGAAATCGAGTTGCTTCGTCTGGCCGGTGCCGCCGCCGATCGGGTCGTCGACCAGATCTCCTCCGGTCGGCTCGTCGGGCGGACCGAGGCCGACGTCGCCCGCGAGGTCCGCGAACGCCTTCTCGTCGAGGGTCACGAGCTGGCGGAGTTCGCGATCGTGGCGTCCGGACCCAACTCGGCATCCCCGCACCACGAAGCGTCGGACCGGCTGATCCAGGCCGGCGAGCCGATCGTGCTTGACATCGGCGGCGCGCTCGGCGGCTACGGTAGTGATACGACCCGCACCCTGTGGGTGACCGGGGGCGACGACGGCAACGGGCCGACCGAGGAATTCCGCCACCTGTTCGGCGTGCTCCTCTCGGCGCAGGTCGCGGCGACGCGGGCGGTGCGCCCGGGGGTGGCCGCGGAGGCGATCGACAAGACGGCCCGCGACATCATCGACGGCGAGGGCTACGCCGAG
>DATAIW010000183.1:0-6020 GCA_036262455.1 Candidatus Limnocylindrales bacterium
GCGACGGGTCGCGCCCTCGACTGGTTCCGCGTCGACGTCCTCCGGGGCGCGACGACGGCCGCGACCCTGATCGAGGAGGCGGGCGCGATCCCGGCCGGCGCCGACGGAGTCGTCTTCCTGCCGTATCTCGCAGGCGAGCGCTCGCCGCTGTGGGACCCGACTGCCCGCGGCGCGTTTGTCGGACTGGGGCTCGGGCACGGGCGCGGGCACCTCGCCCGGGCGATCCTCGAGGCGTCGGCCTTCGCCATCCGCCACGTGGCCGAGCCGATCCTGGCCGCCGGCGCCGAGGTCCGGGCGATGCGGGTCTGCGGCGGACCGGCTCGGAGCGAGACCTGGAACCAGATCAAGGCAGACGTGACCGGCTTCACCGTCGAGGTGCCGGCCGTCCTCGAGACCGCGGTCGCGGGCTCGGCGATCCTGGCGGCGACGGGCGTCGGAGCGTGGCCCGACCTGCCGGCCGCGATCCGAGGCATGACCCGGTCGGCGCGCCGGCTCGCCCCGAACCCGGCGCATCGTGCCCGCTACGACGCGACGTACGACGCCTATCGACGGCTCCACCCGGCGATCGCCCCGATCGTTCGCGACCTCAACGCACCAGCCGAGGGCGCCGCGGCGGCCGCGCCGGGTCCCGCCCGATGACCGGCCCGCTGCCCGCTCCGTCGACCCGGCCGGGCCGCCTCGTCGCCGACGACATCCGCGTCGCGTTCCGGCCGCCGTCCCGCGGCGCGCCGCCGACCGTGGCCCTCGACGGCCTCTCGCTCGACGTCGCCGGCGGCGAGATCGTGGCCCTGATCGGCCCGAACGGCTGCGGCAAGTCCACGTTCCTGCGGGTCGCCGCCGGTCTCCTCGCTCCCGAGCGCGGCCGGATCACCCTCGACAACCGCCCGATCGCCGCGCCGGACGACCGGATCGGGCTCGTCTTCCAGGAGCCGCGACTCCTGCCGTGGCGCTCGGTGGCGCAGAACATCACGTACCCGCTCGAGCTCGCCGGCTGGTCGGCCGACCGACGGGCGACCCGGCTGGCGGAGCTCCTCCACGCGGTCGGGCTCGAAGCCGCGGCGGGGCTCCGCCCGGTCCAGATGTCGGGCGGCATGCGCCAGCGGGCGGCGATCGCGCGGGCGCTCGCCCTGTCACCGGACGTGATGCTTCTCGACGAGCCGTTCAGCTCCCTCGACGCCCTGACCCGTGAGCGCTTCAATCTGGAGCTGCTCCGCCTCCAGGAGCGGACCGGGACGACGATCGTCATCGTCACCCACAGCATCCCCGAGGCGATCCTCGTCGCCGACCGGGTGATCGTCATGACCCCGCGACCCGGCCGCGTCGCCGCGGAGGTCCGGATCGACGCCCCGCGGCCGCGCTCGGTCGAGCTCCTCGACGAGGCCCTCGTGTCGCGCGCCGCGGCCGAGATCCGGGCCCATCTCGAGCTCTCGGAGAACGTGGCGTGAGCCGGGACCTCACATCGACACCCGACCGTCCGCCCACGACGGTCGTGCCGCCCCGGCCCGCGGACCCTGTGCCGTCGCCGATCGAGGGCAGCCGCGCGTTCGGTCGGACGGTCGCGGTCCTCTGGCCCGGAGTCGTCGCCTTCGTCGCCTTCGTGGCCGGCTGGAAGCTCGTCGCCGTGATCGCCGGGCTCGGGTTCATCCTCCCGCCGCCCGAAGAGGTCGGCGCTCGCTTCATCGCCGCCTGGGCCGACGGAACGATGGAGCCGCACGCCTGGACGACGATCGTCGAGGTGTTCCTCGGCTTTGCCGCCGGCGCTGGCGCCGGGCTCGCCGTCGGTTATGTCATCGCCCGCTCCCATCTCGTCGAGCGCCTCGTGTCGCCGTATCTCGTCGCCGCCCAGGCCGTCCCGATCCTCGCCCTCGCCCCGCTCCTCGCGTTGTGGTTCGGCCCCGGCCTGCTGGCCAACGTCGTGATCTGCGGCCTGATCGTGTTCTTCCCGGTCGCGATCGCGACGATGGTCGGGATCCGCTCGGTCGACCGCCGGCTGATCGAGCTCGGCCGGTCGCTCCGCGCCAGCCGCCGCCAGGTCCTGGTCACGCTCGAGATCCCGGCCGCCCTGCCCTCGATCATGGGCGGCCTTCGCGTCGGGGTCACGCTCGCCGTCGTCGGCGCGATCGTCGGCGAGTGGGCCGGGGCCGACAGGGGTCTCGGCGTGCTCGTCAACCTGGCTCGCGCCAGCCTGTTCGACTACCCCCTGATGTTCGCGACCCTGGTGACGATCGCGTTGCTCGGGATCGCCTGCTATTCGCTCGTCGTGCTCGCCGAGCGCCGCCTCGTCGGCCTCCGCTGAGGCGCCTCCCATGCCCCGTCAACCCGAGGAGAATCGCGTGCCCCGTCGTCAGACCATCACGGCTCGATCCATCGGTGTCGTCGCGCTCGTCGGCGCCGTCAGCGCCGCCCTGGTCGGCGCTTGTTCGCCGAGCGCGTCCGCCACCGCGACCAAGCTCAACGTCGGGCTCGGCTACATCCCGAGCGTCCAGTTCGCCGCGTTCTACCGAGCTGACCAGGCCGGCTACTACGCCGCCGAGGGACTCGCGGTCACGTTCCAGAACGCGATCGATGCGGACCTCGTCCCGAAGGTCGGGGCGGGCACGCTCGATCTCGGCCTGTCGGACGGGACGAGCGTGATCCCCGCGGTCAGCCAGGGCATTCCGATCAAGTACGTCGCCACGGTCTATGCCAAGTTCCCCTCGATCGTGTTCGCGAAGGGGAGCAGCGGCATCACCGACGCGAACGGGCTCGTCGGCAAGAAGCTCGGGATCCCCGGCAAGTACGGCTCCTCGTGGATCATGCTCCAGGCCCTCCTCGCGTCGAAGAACCACACGACCAGCGATCTCACGATCGTCGAGTATCCGCAATTCACCCAGGGCGCCGCGGTCAGCCAGGGCGCCGTCGACGCCGCCACCGGGTTCGACAACAACGAGCCCGTCCAGCTCGCCCTCACCGGGGCGCAGGTGACGATCCTGCGGATCGACGACGTGACCCCGCTGCCGGGCCCCGGGATCATCGTCGGGACGGCCACGATCGCGTCGAAGAAGGGCGCCGTCGCGGGCTTCGTCCGGGCGACGCTCAAGGCGATGAACGAGATCGCGACCTCGCCGTCGATCGGCGTGGATGCGGCGATCAAGGCCGTGCCCGACCTGGCGAAGAACCGGCCGCTCCAGGAGGCCGTCCTCGCGGCCACGATCGCCGACTGGCGCCCGAGCGGCGCCGCGGCCGGATCGCCGATCACGGGCGCCGTGGACGCGGCGGCCTGGGACAAGACGCTGACGTTCATGACGACGCTCGGCCTCGTCCCGAAGCCGGTGACGACGACCGACCTCGTCGACACGTCCTTCGCGCCGGGGTCGTAGGGCCGTCGCGAAACAGCCCTTGACGGCGGGTCGGGCGAGCCTCATCCTCGCGTTGTGCTATATCGATATCCGAGGTAGCTCCCGCGATGCCGTTCCGCCAGATCGGGTCCCAGCTCGTCAAGGGCACGACGCCGCTCCTCGTCCTGACCGTCATCGGCGAGGGCGAGCTGTATGGCTACGAGATCGCTCAGGCCGTCCGCGAGCGGAGCGGCGGCGCGTTCGCCCCGTCCGAGGGCTCGCTCTATCCGACCCTCCATCGACTCGAGCTCGACGGCGCGCTCGTCGCGGACTGGCGGGCGAGCGATCGCGGTCCGCGCCGCCGGTATTACAAGCTCACGAAGGCGGGCCGGGGGATGCTCGCCGAGAGCCGGACGGAGTGGTCCGCGCTCGTCCGGGCGGTCGACGCCGTGTCGTCCGGCGGCTGACGATGATCGGAGGGGCGGATCGCGAGGTCGCCGGGTTCGCGGCGGGCGCGGACGGCGCCGGCGCCGGCGACCACTACCTCGAGCGGGTCGCGGCGCGCCTCCGGATGCCGGCCGATGCCGAGCGCGATGTCATCGACGAGCTGCGCGCCCATCTCGATGACGCGCGCGCGGCCCTCGAGGCCGAGGGCCTCGACCCGGACAAGGCCGAGCGCGAGGCGATGGCCCGGCTCGGGTCGCCCGACGCGCTCGGCGACGACCTCCGTCGGACCCACCACACGAGGCGTCGGCTCATCGCCGCTGCGGGCGGCGGGGTCTGGGACGGCCTGAAGGACGCGATCACCGGCTACATCGTCGGGATCATCGTCGTGCTGATCGTGTTCATGGGCTTGGGGACGCTGGCCCAGCGGTTGCTCGGCCCAGCGAGCCTCAACGCGTTCGGCGGGCGCGGCGTCGAGACCGCCTACTCCGGTGCGCTCTTCTCGATCGCCGCGTGGTGGGGCGCGCGCGGCCTGGTCCGGTCGATGGCCCGCCGCTCGCTCCGGCGCACGGCCGCCCTCCGCGCCCCGATCGCGCTCGCCGGGGCGCTCCCGCTCACGGTCCTGCTCCTCGTCTGGCCGCTCCACTACAACTGGGGCGGGATCGCGGCGATGCTGGCTCTGCCCGTGTCGTGGGCCGTCGCGGCGCTCACGACCCCGGAGCCCGGGCGCCGGTCGCGCTGGTCGTTCGGCCGTCCATCGCCGCGGCTGCTCGGCGGAGGGGCCATCGCGGTGTTCGTCGTGCCCCTCGCCCTGTACCTGATCAGCCCGGTCACCACGGTGACGACGAACCAGTCCTGGGCCGCCGATGACGTCCTGGCGAGGATGCCCGATCAAGAGCATTGGGTCGCGCTCGGATACAACGTCGTCGCGCCGACCGTCGTCGACCTCCAGCGGAGCCGCTGGACCTCGACGCCGTTTCCCGACCGCAACGGCAACGTCGCGCTGAGCCTCGACAACGACACGATCGACTGGGACGAACTGGCCGACCTCCGGGCCGAGGCCTGGGCGGCGCTGCCGAGCAACCGGTGGGTCGAGACGCTCGATCCACGGGCAGTCGGCCCCTACGCTGTCGTGCCGCTTCAGCCATGGGCGGCGACCGCCGCCATCGTGTCGGTCGGCGCGAAGCCCGGCATCGACGCGTACCTCGTCTTCGTGACGGGCGTCGACCGGGCGACCGGCAAGCGGGTGGCGATCGGCTACCCCGAGGGCGAGGAGGTCGCGTTCACGGGCACGATCGTCGACTGGTTTGCGTGGCTGGGGCCATGAGATGCGCCTGATCCGGCCGTCCCTGTTTGCCTTCACCGCCATCCTCGTGTTCGGGATCCCGCTGGCCTTCGGGTTCCTCAACTGGCGCAATGCCGAGCGGACAGGCTATCTCTGGAACGCGGACGCGAAGCCGCACGACGTGCGGGTCATCGACCTGTGGTCCGGCGCCGTGGTGCAGGTCGGTCGGATCGGACCGCGCTCGATGGTGCTCCTCTTCCACGGCTGGCCCGACGAGTGGTGGGTCAACCCGGACACGGCCGGCGACCCCCGCCGCCACGACCTCCGGATCGAGGTCCTCGGGGCCGGCTGCGAGCTCGTGTCCGCCTATCGGGCAGTGACCGAGGCCGACGGCACCTCGAACGTGACGGAGATCTCCGAGGGCGGCGACGTGGCGGAGACGGAGTGGCCCACCCAGCTGTCGCGGAGCAAGGCCGGGGCGCTGGCCGCGATCGCCGACCCGTGCGGCGACGCGACGCCCGAGCCGCGTGGCGTCGTCGTGAACTCGACCCGCGTCGCGGTGGATGTCGGTCACGGGCTCGTCGTGCCGGCCTGCCATGCCGTGGTCGTCCACCCGGGCGACCTCCTCGACGGCTCGGTCGCCGATCCGCCGACGCCGAAGGGCGCCGTCCGGGTCGCGATCCCGTCGATGGACGCCCAGGACGAGCGCTGGCCGATCGAGCCCCGCAGCGTCACGATCGCCGCCGACCAGATCGACGACTCCGGGTGGGTCTACGACGGGTCTCCGGTCGGGCCGTGCGCAGGCCGCCCGAAGCCCGGCGCGACCGCAGACGAATAGGCAACAGCGCTCCCGGAGCGCGAGACGCCCGTCGGCCGGGAGCGGCCGCCCTATGATCGGCCGATGAGCGAGACCGTGAGCCCCCTGCCGGCCGGCCTCTCGTCCGCGCCGCCGTTCAGCCTGCGGGCACGAGTCG
>DATAIW010000184.1:0-1647 GCA_036262455.1 Candidatus Limnocylindrales bacterium
CACACCGGTCGTCGTGCTCGACGAGCCGACGACGGGCCAGGACGCGCGCGGCATCGAACGGGTCCACCGGATCGTCGCCGACCTGTCCTCGGCCGGTCGGACCGTCATCGCCATCAGCCACGACATGCGCTTCGTGGCCGAGGCATTCGAGCGGATCATCGTCATGCGCGATGCCCGGATCGTCCTCGACTGCCCGCCCGCCGAGGTGTTCGCCGAGGCAGCCTGGCCGACCCTGGCGTCGACGTTCCTCGAGCCGCCGCTGGCCGCGCGGGTCGGTGCCCGGCTCGGCCTGGGTTCGACCCCGACGGACGAGGCATTGCTTTCGGCGCTCTCGACGGCGTCAACCTGACCCCGCTGATGCCTGGCAAGCATTGATCCCGGAGGCGGCCCGGCTCGGATGGGCCGACGAACGGCCGTCGCCGCGGAATCCAGCCAGAGAACCGGCCCGGTGATGTCTATCCGGCATCGATCTGCGCCGTATGCGCCGTATGCACCGAGCGATGGCAATCTCAGCGATCGCTCGGTCAAGAAACAATGTCTGTCAGACATCGCCGCACGGTCCGCACGTTGTGCACGGTCCGCACGGTCCGCACGGTCGCAGCCGCCCATCGCGATCCGCTACGGCTGGCGGTTGAACCAGACTCCGCCGGGCCCGGTGTAGCTGAGTCCCTCGCCCCAGATCGCGATCGACTTGCCCGTGTTCGTGATCCCGATCTCGCCGTAGTCGCCGTAGACCTCGGCGAAGCCCGCCGCGGTCTTGTACGCCGCGCCGCCGCTGGCGTCGGCGATGTCGACCGCCGCCGACCACGTCGCGCCGCCGTCCGCCGAGCTCCGGTACCAGACGTTCCAGGCGTCGACGTTGCCGCCGCCCGAGGTCTGGTAGTACCAGGCCCGGACGTCGCCGTTGGCGCGCGACTCGACCGCCGGGGCGTCCGTCGTCTCGCCGGCCGCCGACAGGGTCACGGGCGCGCTCCAACTCACGCCGCCGTTGGTCGATCGGCGGGCCTCGATCGTCTGCAGGCCGCCAGCCGCCGGTGCGCCATCGTAGAGGGCGACCACGTTGTTCGAGCCGTCCACGGACAGGGCGATGTGGCCGAGGTAGTAGTCGGGCGTGCAGCCGGCGGCCACACAGGCGATCCCGGGCCAGACCGATGCGATCGTCCGGTTCTCCCACGTCGCCCCCCGGTCGCGCGAGATGAAGACGTGCTCCTCGATCTGGCCGCTCGGCGTCGTGCCCTTGTTGCCGCCGCCGCCGTACAGGATCGAGGTTTCGGCGAAGTAGACGGTCCCGTCCGCAGCCACGTCGGAATCGAAGTCGAAGTAGTACCGGCCGGAGTCGACGAGCTTGGTCTGCGTCCACGTTGCCCCGGAATTGTGCGACTGGGCCATCCACGGGTCGCCGCCGGTCGGGCCGTTGAACGAGATGTAGACATCGACGCCGTTGTTGCTGACCGCGATCGTCGGCTTGTCGTTCCACGACACGTTGCCGAAGACCGGGACCGGCGCCGACCAGGTCGAGCCGTGGTTCGTCGACTTCACGAACATGATGTTGTAGCCGTTCATGTACGAGGCGTAGACCGCGCCCGCGTTCGTCCCCGGTCCCGGGACGACCTCGATGATCGGGTCGAACTGGCCCGAGCCCTTGCA
>DATAIW010000185.1:0-4569 GCA_036262455.1 Candidatus Limnocylindrales bacterium
TCACGGTCACGATCGTGTTGTCCTGGACATGCAGCTCCAGCGCGCAGCCGACGCCGCAGTAGGGGCAGATCGTCTCGGTCACCGTCTGGGCGCTCTCGTCCCAGGTCCCGGCGGCCCGCATGTCGAACTCGCTCTTGAACATCAGCGCGCCGGTCGGACAGACGCCGATGCAGTTGCCGCAGTACACGCAGGCCGAGTCCGGGAGCGAGACGGCCGCCTCGGTCGAGATGCGGGCGTCGAAGCCGCGCCCGGCGACCGCGATCGCAAACGTGTTCTGGGCGTCCTCACCACAAGCCTCGACGCACTTGTAGCAGAGGATGCATTTCGAGTAGTCGCGAACGTACAGGTCGTTGTCGACCTTGACCGGCTGGGCGACGGTCTGGGACGCGTCGGTCGGCGGCGGGTGGTGGTGACCTGCCTCGTGCGTGTCGCGCTCGCCCGCTGCGGCCGGTGCGGACGGCGGTCCGTAGCGCGCCGGATCGGCGCCGTAGCGCTCGATGTAGCCCGCGGCGGCGGGCGCGGTCGAGAGGTCGACCGAGGAGCCGAGGAACTCGAGGACCATCTTCCGGCTGTGGCGAACCCGCTCGGAGTCGGTCTTCACGTCCATCCCGGCCTCAACCTTGCGCGAGCACGCGGGCACGAGGACGCGCGAGCCGGCGACCTCGACGACGCAGACCCGGCAGACATTGACCGGGGTCAGGTTCTCGAGGTAGCAGAGGGTCGGCGTGTCGATGCCCTCCGCGCCACAGGCCTCCAGGATGGTCGAGCCGGCCGGAACGGCCACCGGCGCGCCGTCGATCGTGATCTCGACCTGTGCTCGGGCGGGCTCCGGCGGGGCCTGCGGCGGCCGGCTGGACCGAGCGGCCGGGCGGAGGAGGATGTCGGTGAGCGGCTGGGCCGCGGGCGGCTCGCCGGCATGGGGCACGTTCGGCACGCCGGCCGGATCGCGATCCATGCTCAGCCCGTCGCCGCTCACAGGGCCACCAGGTCCGGACGTCGAACCGCGCTCTCGATCGCCGAGCTGGCCGTCTGGCCGAGGCCGCAGATCGAGGCGTCACGCATGGCCTGGCCGATCTCCCCGAGCAGGGCAAGCTCGTCGTCGCGCCTGCCGTGGGTGGCGGCCACGCCGGACGAGAGCCGGGCGAGGAGCTCCTCCTGTCGAACCGTGCCGACCCGGCAGGGGACGCACTGGCCGCACGACTCGTCGCGGAAGAAGCGGGCGATCCTGGTCAGGGCGCCGACCATGTCGGCGGTGTCGTCGAAGACCATCACGACCCCGGACCCGAGCGTCGCTCCGATCGCCCGCGTTCCCTCGAACGTCAGCGGCGTGTCGAGCGCCTCAGGGCCCACGAAGACGCCGGCCGCGCCGCCGAGGAGGATGGCCTTGAGCGCGCGACCGCGGGGCAGCCCGCCGGCGAGGTCGACGAGCTCGCCGAGGGTCACACCGAATTCGACCTCGTATACGCCTGGGTACGCCACGTTGCCCGAGACGCAGAACAGCTTCGGGCCGGTCGAGCCGTCGGTGCCGATCGCCTTGAACGCGGCTGCGCCGTCGTCCTCGCCCACGATCTGGAGGACGTTGACGAGCGTCTCGACGTTGTTGATCGCGGTCGGCTTGCCGAACAGCCCGACCTCGACCGGGTACGGCGGCTTGTTGCGTGGTTCGCCGCGCTTGCCCTCGATCGATTCGAAGAGCGCGGTCTCCTCGCCGCAGATGTAGGCGCCTGCCCCTCGCCGCAGCTCGATGTCGAGGTCGCCGAGCAGACCTGCGCCGCGGCTCGCCGCGATCGCGCCCTGGATCCGCGCCTCGGCCAGCGGGTACTCGCCGCGGATGTAGAGATAGGCCTTCTGGGCCCCGACCGCGAACGCCTCGATCGCCATCGCCTCGACGACCGCGAACGGGTCGCCTTCCATGAGGACACGGTCCTTGAAGGTCCCGGGCTCGGACTCGTCCGCGTTGCAGACGAGGTAGTGCGGTTGGGCAGCCTGGGCAGCCACCGCGGCCCACTTCCGGCCGGTCGGGAACGCCGCGCCGCCGCGTCCGACCAGATTGGCGGCCGTGACCTCGTCGATCACCCGCTGCGGGCCGATGGCGCGGGCCCGTTCCAACGCCCGGAACCCGCCGTGCGCCCGGTAGTCGTCGAGCGACGTCGGGTCGACGACGCCGATCCGGGCGAGGAGCCGGAGACCGGCCTGCCCCGCCTGGGGGACGGGATGGTCCCGGAACTCCGTCCACCAGGCGACCTCCGGCCCGATCCGCGCGGCGATTCCGGCGGCGTCGACCGGCGCCACGACGGTGGTCTCGGCGTCGGTCCCCGCCCGGGTGATCATGGCGGCCGGCGCTCGCTCGCACACCCCGAGGCAGGGCGAGCGCAGCCACGTCCGCTCGCCGGAGGCATCCGGAGCGCCCGCCGGCCCCATCGTCCGCTCGAGATCGGCGCAGAGTTCCTCGGATCCTGCGAGACGGCAGGCCAGATCGTCGCAGACGTGCGCCACGATCGGCGCTCGGGGCGTCGTCGCGAACAGGGCGTAGAAGGTCGCGACGCCATACGCCTCGGCCGGCGGAACGGTCAGCCGCCGCGAGATGTAGTTCAGGGCCGGCTGGCTGATCCAGCCGATCCGCGACTGGACGGCGTGGAGGGCAGGGATCAAGAGGTCGCGTCGCGAGCGCGCCGCATGCCCGCCTCGGGCGACATGCCCGTCCAATCCGGTGTCCCGCGTCCCGCCGCGCCAGCCCGACTCGGCCGGGCCGAGGACGGCGTCGACCGCCGCCCGTTCGGCCGGGGATGCCAGCGGGCCGATGACGTGGAGGTCCATCGCCGCGAGTGTAGCCGCGCCGGTCCGCCTGCCGCCGCGCATGCCCGCGCCGTGGCCTGTGAATCGATTGTGCTACCATGTGCTACATGAGCGAAGTGACCAACCAGCCGGCGCGGGTGGGGATCCGAGAGCTGCGTCAGAACCTGAGCGTGTACCTGGAGCGCGTCAGGGCCGGTGAGACGCTCGAGGTCACAGACCACGGCCGACCCGTCGCGAACCTGGAGCCGATCCGGCCCGTCGAGTTGACCGGCCTCGCCCTCCTCGAAGCCGAAGGAGCGATCACACCGGCAAGGTCCGACCATCGAACGCTTCCGGCGCCGCCATCCATCCCTGGAAGGCCGCTGTCGGAGATCCTTCAGGAGATGCGGGACGAGGATCCTCGATGACGTCGTTGGCCTATGTCGACGCCTCGGCGCTCGTGAAGCTCGTCCTGGCTGAGGCGGAGTCGCTGGAGATGGTGCGCTGGTACGTCGAAAGCGATCGAGTCCTGACCAGCCGGATCGGTATCATCGAGACTCGCCGCGCCGTCGCTCGACGACCTCACGATCCGGTTCATCTGGAGCGCGTTCTGAGCGGAATCGAGGTGATCAGCGTCACCCCTCGACTTGGTGACCTGGCTGCAACGATCAACCCAGCCGGCGTTCGCACCCTCGATGCGATCCATCTCGCGACGGCGCTCGGCATCGGGGGGAGCCTCACCTCGTTCGTGACCTACGACGATCGGCTCGCCGACGCCGCGCGCGCCCTCGGGCTGCCGGTCGTCTCGTCGGCCTGAGCGGGTCCGGCGGGGATTGCCGCCGCAGCGATTGCGGCATAAGGTCCGGCGGCGAGTCCGAAGCCGGACGCCAGTTGCCAGTGGGGGACCACATGCACCACCGCCGCCTCGCCGCCTCGACCGGCCTGGCCGGGAGCTGCACCACGACGGCAGCCGGAACGTGTGGGATCGGGAGCGGCGCGATCGCGCGAAAGGTCCAGGCCGCGACATTCACGGTCACCGCCGTCACCAGCGGGACCGCGACCTACGACCCGAGCGCCAACCACGACCCGGACGGTGACTCGAACGGGACGTCGATCGTCGTCGCGCGACCCTGAGGCTCGTCGCCCCCGCCGTGACTCAGCCGCGGGTGGGAAGGCCCACGGGCTGCCAGGCCGCCGGGTCCCACTCCGCGTCGGGTCTGGCCAGCTCGATCGCGAGGCCGTCGAGGTTGGCCTCGAGGCCGTCGATGACCTGTCGCTCGAGGTTCGGCATCGTCTTGAGGGCCACGCCCAGCATCAGGCTGGCCGCGAAGCCCTCCGGCCTGATCTCGACGGCGATCGTGACGTTCGTCCGGTCACCCGCCTCCGGCGCCAGGTCGACGGCCCCGTCGCCGCGGATCCGCCCCTGCCTCGTCCGGAGCTCGATCCGCTTCGGGCCGCGATCGACGATCTCGACGTCGAGCCGGCCGCTCACCCCGAGCGCCGTCGCCGCCTGGGTGCCCGCCTCGATCGGCGGAAGCTCGTCGCGCAGCCGGGCTGCAAGCTCGAGCAGGCGGGCGTGGACGATGTCCGGGCGCTGGTCGACGGTCCGGACCGCGCGATGCCCGAGCGTCATGCCTCGGCGATGATCGCCATCGAGATCAGGAGGTTGTCGACCTGGAGCGGGTTGCGAGCGCCGGAGCGGGCCGGCGGGTTCGTCGGGAACCAGCGCTGCCACTCCTCGTTCATCCCGGCGAAGTCCTCGGGCCGGGTCAGGACGAAGGTGGCGTTCACGAC
>DATAIW010000186.1:0-2017 GCA_036262455.1 Candidatus Limnocylindrales bacterium
CTCCACAACTTCGCCGACGCCCTCACCGCCCTCCCGATCTGGCTGGCCTTCATCGTCGGCCGACGGGCCGCAACCCGGCGCTTCTCGTACGGCTTCGGACGGGCCGAGGATCTCGCCGGCCTCGTCGTGCTCGCGTTCATCGCGGGCTCGTCGGTCGTCGCCGCGTATGAGGCGATCGATCGCCTGGTCCACCCGGCCGAGGTCCGCTATCTGTGGGCCGTGGCCATCGCGGGCGGCATCGGGTTCATCGGGAACGAGCTCGTCGCCCAGTACCGGATCAGGGTCGGCCGCCAGATCGGATCAGGGGCGCTCGTCGCCGACGGCCTGCACGCCCGCGCCGATGGCTTCACCTCGCTGGCGGTCGTCGCCGGTGCGGCCGGCGTTGCGCTCGGGTTCCCGGCCGCCGACCCGATCGCCGGGCTGATCATCGCCGTCCTGATCCTCGTCGTGCTCAAGGACGCGGCCCGCGACGTTCTCATGCGGATCATGGATGGGGTCGACCCGGTCATCCGTGGCGAGTCCGAGGCGGTTCTCGCCGAGGTGCCAGGGGTCGAGGGAGTGGGAGAGGTGCGCGTCCGGTGGATCGGTCATCGCCTCCACGCCGAGGCCGAGATCACCGTCGACGAGAGCCGGACGGTCGCCGAAGCCCACGACATCGCCGAATCAGCGCGTCATGCGCTCTTGCATGAGGTCCCGCATCTCGCATCCGCGATCATCCACGCCGATCCGTGCGGGCATGGCGGCAGCGACCCGCACGCCGAGCTGGCGCATCACGGAGCGATATAGCCGCGCCAACGCTCCCCACCCGCGTCGCTGAGAAGCCCACTGTTATGTGGTGTTCGATAGTTATGCACGCTCTTGGGGCGGTGCTTGCCGCTCTGGATCACGCTCGATAAGCTTGATCTCGTTGGCGGAGTAGCTCAGTGGTAGAGCAGGGGACTCATAAGCCCTTGGTCGGTGGTTCAAATCCGCCCTCCGCTACCACCCGACCTGATCGACGCCCGGCACCGCGACGGTTGGCCGGGCGTCTCTTCGTTCGACCGCACATCTGCCGGCGTCCCGCGGGCGAAACCCTGTGGTGAGCGGGCGAATGATCCGGCCGGCCCGTCTCAGGGGGCCGTCATGAACCGACGCTATACTCCACCCGCCGGTCGCCGCGCTGCGGCGCCACTGTTCCGGAGGCTCCGTTGAATCCCAGGTTCTTCCGCAACGGCATCGTGATGCTGCTCCTGGTGGTCGTCGCGCTCGCCGTCGTGCTCACGGTCGTCAACTCGACGACCCCAAGCAGCAACACCCCGTATTCCGTATTCCTCGACAACGTCCAGTCGGACAAGGTGGCGTCGGCGCTCCAGGAGGGCTCGACGCTGACCGTCACGCCGAAGCCCGATGCGACCAAGTACACGGTCGTCATCCCGGGCCTGCTGGTCAACCAGGTCCTCGATGACATGACGAAGGCCGCCGCCACGACCAAGGTGCCCCGGCCGATCCTCGAGGCGAAGCAGGCGCCGGACAACGGCTGGATCTCGATCCTGATCACCGGGCTGCTGCCGATCCTGATCATCGGCGGGTTCATCTTCTTCATGATGCGTCAGGCCCAGGGCACCAACAACCAGGCCCTCAGCTTCGGCAAGAGCCGGGCCCGGATGTTCCTCGGCAACAAGACCGTCGTGACCTTCGCCGACGTCGCCGGGGTCGACGAGGCCAAGACCGAGCTCCAGGAAGTCGTCGAGTTCCTGAAGTACCCGGAGAAATTCAACTCGCTCGGCGCCCGGATCCCGCGCGGGGTGCTGCTGGTCGGCCCTCCGGGCACCGGCAAGACGCTGATGGCCCGGGCGGTCGCCGGTGAGGCCGGCGTCCCGTTCTTCAGCATCTCCGGCTCGGAGTTCGTCGAGATGTTCGTCGGCGTCGGCGCGAGCCGCGTTCGTGACCTGTTCGACCAGGCCAAGCGCAACTCCCCGTGCATCGTCTTCGTCGACGAGATCGACGCGGTCGGCCGCCAGCGCGGCGCCGGCCTCGG
>DATAIW010000187.1:0-2145 GCA_036262455.1 Candidatus Limnocylindrales bacterium
GCCGACATGCTGCATCTCCACGTCAATACCGTGAAGCGGCTCGGAGATCGCGGCGAGCTTCCGTTCTATCGGGTCTGCAAGCGCGGCGACCGCCGCTTCCGGCTCGATGACGTCATGAAGTTCCTCGCCCAGAACCGCTAGCTCACGGGGCGGCTCTGCCGCCCGAACAGAACGCGTCCTCCATCGAGGCGCCCGCTCCGCCAGCGGGCGCTTCGTCGCGTCCGGGTCCGCTGCGCGATACGTCCGGTTCGTTGGTGCCGGACGTGTTCCACCACCGACCACGGGCCGCGCTGGACGTCAGCGATGTCCGTCCGCACTCGTGTCACGCACCAGCGCGGATGGTGGGTGACTCCAATAGCGCGGTTCCGCCCGAAACGGCGACTGATCCCTGACTTCGACCACCCGGGATGGTGATTGTCGGGAGATCGTTTCGGTGGACGGCGCAATCCCGAGGCCGGATCGCCACCCCTCAGATCGTCCGGAGCGTCTCCTCGAAGATCTCGACGGCCTCGCTGATCTCGGCGGCGGTGACGTCGATCGGGGGGATCCAGCGGATCACGTGCGAGCTCGAGCCGCAGGTCAGCACGAGCAGGCCGAGGTCTGCCGCCCGGGCGATCGCGGCCTTGGCCGTGGCGCCGTCCGGCTCGCGCGTCGCGGGGTCGATCACGAATTCCACCCCGACCATCAGGCCCGGCCCGCGGACGTCGCCGATCCGCGGCTCCTCCGCCGCGATCCGCTCCAGGCCGCTCCGCAGTTCCGCGCCGCGGACCGCGGCGTTCTCGACGAGGCCCTCGGCGGCGATCGTCTCGAGAACCGCGATGCCGGCCGCACAGGCGACCGGATTGCCGCCGTAGGTCGACCCGTGGGCGCCCTTGCCCCAGCGGTCCATCAGGTCGCGAGAAGCGGCGATGGCCGACAGCGGCAGGCCGTTGGCGATCGCCTTGGCCAGGACGACGACGTCCGGGACGATATCGGCATGTTCGAACGCCCACATTCGGCCGGTCCGGCCGAAGCCGCTCTGGACCTCGTCGGCGATCAGCAGGATCCCATGTTCGTCGCAGATCCTGCGGAGGCCCTGGAGGAACGACGCCGGCGCCGGGTTGTAACCGCCTTCGCCGCGCACGGGCTCGATGACGATCGAGCCGACCTGCGACGGCGCGATGACCGTCGCGAACAGGGACCGGAGGACACCCAGGGAGGCTTCGGACGCTCGCTCCTCGGCGCCGTCGAACTCCGGCCAGGCGGCCGGGTACGGGGCGAAGTAGACGCCCGGAAGCAACGGCTCGTAGCCGGTCCGGTAGTTCAGGGACGAGGTCGTCACCGATGTCGCCCCGAACGTGCGGACGTGGAATCCGCCGCGGAACGCGACGATCCCCGGCCGGCCGGAGACGCGCCGGGCGAGCTTGAGTGCTCCGTCGATCGCCTCCGAGCCGGAGTTGAGGAACATCAGGCTGTCGATCGACGACGGCAGGGTCGCCGTGAGCATGTCGGCGAGGCGGACGACCGGTTCGGCAAAGCCCATCGCCCCGGTCGGGCCGATCAGCCGGTCCACCTGGGCGTGGATCGCGGCCGTCACGCGCGGGTGGTGATGGCCGAGCGCGGTGACGGCGATGCCATTGGCGAAGTCGAGATAGGCCTTGCCGCTCGTGTCGAACAGGCGGTGGCCCTCGCCATGGCTCCAGCTCCGCTCGAAATAGCGGCCGAGGACGGGGGTGATGTGGTCGGCGACGGTCGAGAGGTCGGCCGGAAAGACGGCCGGAATGGCAGTGTCGGTCATCGACCGAGTATGCCAGCGCGCCTGCCCCGATTGCTGGGCCGTTCGGCCCGGTGGGTGGCGACGGAGCGTCTGCAGGATGGACGTCGACCCCTGCGTCATGCTTCAGCCGTGACACCCGACCCGCTCGACCTCCTCCGGGCTGCCAGGGACGATGGCTCGGGCGGCGCCATGGACGCGTGGGCGGAATCGGGAACGGCAGGATTGCTCGTCCTCCGGGCGTTTCTCGAAGGCCGCCTGCGCCTGCCCGCGATCGGATCGAGCCTGCATCCGAGGGACGCGATCGACAACACCTCGAAATTGGTTGCGAGAATTGCGGAGGCCCTGGAGGAACGACGCCGGCGCCGGGTTGTAACCGCCTTCGCCGCGCA
>DATAIW010000188.1:0-2075 GCA_036262455.1 Candidatus Limnocylindrales bacterium
CCGTCGATCTCGCCCATGTAGTGGTGGAGCAGGACGTAGGCGGTGCCCGGCGAGCGCACCCCGAGGTACGTCCCGATGATCCCCGACGCGCTCATCGTCGCCTTGAGCGGATCCGTCTCGAACCACTGGTCGAGGAAGTCCGCCGCCGACATCGTCATCAGCTGGACGAAGACGGCCTGCTGGCGCTCCGGCAGCTGCTGGAAGGAGCGAATGAGGCCGCCGAGCGGCAGCAGCGGCCGCGGATCGAGCGAGGTCAGGTCCGGCGGGGTGATCCCGAGGATCGGCTTGATGAACCGGGCCATCTCGACCATCAGCTGGCCGTACTCCTCGTACGCTTCGGCGTCGCCGGCCGACCAGCGGCGCAGCTCGCGGATCGTCCGGCCGTGATCGTTGACCCGCCAGAGGTAGTCGCCGCCGCCGGCCTTCGGGCCCTCGCCCGGTCGGAGCGGGGTGAACGTCCCGTCGAGCGGCAGGATGTCGAGGCCGTGGCGCGGCAGCTGGAGCTCGCGGATGATCTCGGGCCGGAGGAGCGAGACGACGTACGAGAAGACGCTGAACCGGAAGCCGGGGAACAGCTCCTCGGTGACGGCGGCTCCGCCGAGGACGTGACGCTGCTCGAGGACGAGCGTCTTCATCCCGGCCCGGGCGAGATAGGCGGCGCTGATCAGCCCGTTGTGGCCGCCACCGATGATGACCGCGTCGTAGCGCTCGGCCACGAAGCCCTCCATCCAGCATGCATACGTTTCATGCAATCGTAGCCGAGCCGCGAGCGCCCGCGCGGCCTCGTTCCTCGTGGTGCGGCGTGTCACCGAACGGCCGAACCACCGGCCATCCTCCCGACGTACTCCCGGTAGGATGGCGCTTGCCCGGCCGTTTTCCCGGCCAACGCGCCCCTCCTGGAGGAGAGCACCATGCGCAAGCCCCTGTCCATCGCGGTCGCGCTCCTGGCGACGCTTGCGCTCGCCGCGCCGGTCGCCGCGATCACGAACGGCAGCCCCGACGCGGGCGAGCACCCATACGTCGGCGAGCTCCTGTTCTACGTGCCGGACGTCCCCAGTTCGCGGTTCACCGATCCGGGCGGGTGGTTCACCTGCAGCGGGACACTCCTGAGTCCGACGATCGTCGTCACGGCCGGTCACTGCACGTTCGGGGTCGGGCTGAACAGCGTCTCGACCACCCACAACGGCGCCGATACCGACGCGGCGCATGGCGGCGTCGGCGGCAACGACGTCTGGATCAGCTTCGCCGAGGTGCCGGACTTCAACATCCTGCCGCCCAGCTCGACGTTCACGACCCAGGCAGCCCGCTACGCGGCGTGGAGCAGCGCCCTGAACGGGAGCAGCGAGTGGCATCGCGCAACCGCCACGCCGCATCCGCTCTACGACGACCTCGCGTTCTTCGTCCATGACGCGGGCGTCCTTCGCCTGGGCTCGCCGGTGACGATGCCGACATACGGCCATGTGCCAACCGTCGACTATCTGAACCGCTATCGCTCCCAGCCCCGCAACGAGCACCGGTTCGAGACCGTCGGCTACGGCCTCGAGCAGGTCCAGGGCAAGAAGGCGTTCGGCGGCGACACGCGGATGCAGTCGCACCCCAAGCTCGACAGCCTGACGAGCCATCCCGCCGACACCTACATGGTCCTCTCGAACAACACCGCGACCGGCGGGACCTGCTTCGGTGACTCAGGCGGACCGACATTCGACGACACGAGCTCGAACCTCGTGGTCGCGGTGACCTCGTGGGGCCAGAGCCCGAACTGCGGCGGCAAGGGCGGCGTCTACCGCCTCGACCAGCCCGACGACCAGGCGTTCCTCGCCGGGTTCGGCATCACGCCGTAGCCGGCAAGCGATCGCTGCGAAGCTCGAACGGGCCCCGATCTCCCGGGGCCCGTTCCTTGCGCGCGGACGTCCGTGCGGCGCACGGAATCGGCGACCGAGTCGGCAGGGACGCGATCGGCGCACGCCCGCCCGTCGTCGTCACGAGTCGTCGTGACGCGGCGTCCCACGAGCGTGAAGCGACTCGCTGCGGTCGTCCTGATCGCCATCGTCGTCGCCTGTAGCCCCGGAGGTTCG
>DATAIW010000189.1:0-24669 GCA_036262455.1 Candidatus Limnocylindrales bacterium
CGTTGATGTAGGGGTCGAGCTTCAGGATCGAGACCCGGAAACCGCGTGCCTTGAGCAGGCGGCCGACGCTGGCGGCGGTGATGCCCTTGCCCAGAGAGGAGGTCACGCCTCCGGTCACAAAGACATACTTCGCCATGGGTCAGGTCCTCCGGGGTTTTTCTCATGCTATCGGAACGTGCCCTCCGGGACAACCCTCGCGGGCGCGGTCGTCATGCGCGGTGAGCCGTGAGCGACTCCCGGATCACTGAAATGGCACGAATCCGGCGGCCCGATCGTGGCTGCGATCAGGTCCTGGCCGGCCGCCGTCGGGTGGCCGTGGTCCGTGCCCAATAGCGAGCCCGCGTCCCGGTCGAGATCGGGACCGTTGAACGCCGGCGCGATGTCGATGCAGAGGTTCACCGGATCAGGGGCCCAATGTCGCCCGGACTTTCAATTCCCGTTCCCTGCGAGGATGATGCGGGTCGTTCGAGCGCGGCCCGGTACATGACTCATGAGGTGGGCGATGGAGTTCGCGGACGTCGTGATGAAGCGCCGGGCGGTCCGCCGGTTCGAGGAGGGTGGCGTCCCGCGCGAGACCCTCGAGCGGATCGCCCGGCTCGCCCAGCGCGCCCCGTCGGGCGGGTTCAGCCAGGGCCAGCGCCTGGTGGTCGTGACGGATCCGGAGCGGCGTCGCGAGATCGCCCGGATCTGCGGCGAGGAGTGGTACGAGGCCGACTTCGGGCCGTGGATCAGCGAGTGCGCCGCCCAGTTCGTCCCGTGCGTCTCCGAGCAGATCTACCACCGTCGCTACCAGGAGCCCGACAAGCTCCAGGACGATGGCACGGAGATCGAATGGCCGATCCCCTACTGGTGGGTCGACGTCGGGGCGACGATGCAGAACATCTGGCTCGCGGCGGTCAACGAGGGGCTCGGCTGCGGTTTCGTCGGCACCGATGAGCTCGACGCCCTCCGGACGTCGCTTGGCCTTCCGGCCGAGTTCACCCCGATCGGGGTCATGCCGGTCGGCATCCCCGTGCCGGACGTCCGGTCACCCAGCCTCAAGCGCGGCTGGGTGCCGTTCGATGAGTTCGCCCGCTGGGAACGCTGGGGCTGACCACGACCGATTCTGCGGATCGGCGACACATGTCGGTGTCGCCGATCCGCCTGGACGACGACCCCGACGCGGTCCTTCGGAAGGACGGCGAGCAACGCGCCACAGGCTGGCATGCTGCCTGCGTGGCCGAGCTCGAAACGTTCAACGGAGGGGGCGAGCCACGATCCGGAACGGCGCACCGGCGCGGGTGATCAGGACGCCGGCAACGATCACCAGGCCGCCGACGACCTGGCCCGGCCGGATCGGCTCCGACAGGAAGAGGAACGCCAGCAGCACGGCCAACGCCGGGACGAGGAACTGGTAGGCCGATGTCCGGGTCGGCCCGATCAGGCGGACGCCGTTGAGGACGATGACATTGGATACCCCGGCCGCGAGGAACCCGGAGTACAGCACCGCCCCGAGGACGCCCGGCGTCAGCTGCGACGCGTCGACGGTCGCGAGCTGGCTGGCCGCGATCGGCGCGAGCACGATCGTCCCGGCGACCGTCGCCCAGGCCGTCGTCCGGAGCGGGGAGTGGCGGCGCAGAAACGGCGCCCCGAATGCGGTGTAGATCGCCCAGCAGATCGCCGCCACGAGCGTGATCGCCTCGCCGAACAGCGAGCCGCCGAGGCTCAGGCCCGGACCGCTGGCGATCACGGCCGCCACGCCGGCGAACGACACGATCCCTCCGACGAGCTTGCCCGGCGTCAGGACATCGGAGCGGGCCATGACGGCAAGGAACGCGACCAGGACCGGGGTCGAAGCGATGATCAGCGCCGAGTCGCCCGCAGCGATCACCTTCAGGCCGGTCGTCCACAGGATCTGGTAGACGCCGAAGCCGAGCGCGCCGAGCGTGCCGATCGCGATCAGGTCGCGCCGCGGCAGGCCGATCGAGCCCTCCCGCCAGCGGAGCAGGATCAGGAGCGTGGTGGAGGCGATCGTGAAGCGGAGGAAGGTGAACCCGACCGGCGGCAGGACCGCGACCGCCGACTTGACGACGATGAAGTTGAACGCCCAGAGGACCATGACGCCGAGGACCGCCAGCTCGGCGAGGCGGTGCTCACGCGCGACATGCGGGCGAGCAGACACGTCGACCGGTCGAGTGGACACGTCGACGCCCGTCGGAGTTCCGACGGGCGTTCGCGGTTCCGTGGCCGTCGCGCCCGTCGGCGCTCCGGCCTCAGGCACGTCGATTCACGCGCCTTCGCGATCGAGCTCGAGCAGGTCCTCCTCCGCCTCCTCGGTGACCTTCAGCCAGACGAACAGCCCGGCGAGGACGATGAGCGGGATGACGATGAGCGCGGCAAGGGTGATGCCGAGGGCGACGGCAACGGTCTTGAGAGCCTTCATGGTCGGGTCCTCCGTACGGTCGGGGTGATGGCAATCGATCGAGGTGGGGGGCGCCCCTCAGGATTTCGCCGGTTTGGGCATGACCGGCGCCCGGAGCTTCGGGCCCTGGGTCACGAGCTGGGCGATGTCGTCGCGGGTGAACTCGGCGAGGACGTGGTGCGACCCCGCCTGACCGCCCAGGAACAGACGCACGACGAACGCGCCCTCCTGCTCGAAGAAGAAGACGTCGCGAGGCTTCTGCTCGTCGATGTAGCGGCCGATCACCCGGAGGGCCGTCTCGTAGAACCCGGCGTCGCGGACGGGTTCCGGACCCGGCTTCCCTCGCCGGGCGACCGATTCTTCCATGAACCGGGCGATGTCGTCGTCGAGGAAGGTCAGCGTCTCCTTGGACTGCGAGCCCATCGACTCGGACCACGATCCGCCGGCCGCCCCGGCGGTCACCACGCCCTGGACGATGAACCCGTCCGGCGCCTCCACGAGGAGGATCTCGCGCATCCCGCGCTGGTCGATGAAGGCCCCGATCGAGCGGAAGACCTCCTCGAAGTCCTGGCGCGGACTGCCCTCATAGATGCGCATCGAGCCTCCCTCTGGCGGCGGGTCTGTCGCGGTGTCCGGCGCGATCCGCGGTCGCTGTCGATCAGGAGCCGGTCGTCTGGTCGAAGAGCCCGCGATCCTTCGCTCGCCGGTCGCTCGCCCGGAACACGGCCACTGCCCCGAGTGTAGCCACCGCCCCGGTCGCCAGCAACACGAGGACGATCTCGGCGGGGCTCGGCGACACCGCGCCGGTCAGCTGGGTGTACAGGGCGCCCGGTCCGCCGACGGCCGAGATCCCGCCGGGGAAGAGCGCGTGGCGGATCCCCTCGATCCACCAGGTGAGCGGCGTCAGGAGTCCGAGGGCCTGGACCGGCGTCGGCAGGACCGCCAGGGGGAATACGACGCCGGAGACGAGGAACAGCGCACCAGCCGCGGCTTCGGGGTATGACCATGACTCCTGCCGGGTCTGCATGCAGATCGCGGCCAGGAGCAGGCCGATGGCGAGGATCGAGGTGACCCCGAGGATCATCACGACCACGAGGAGCGGCCAGTCGATCCGCCCGATGTCGAACGGGACATTGAGGAAGACGACGCCGACCGCGAGCGTGATCGCGGCACCCATCGCCCCGACGCCGATCCGGGCGACGCCGCGGCCGAAGATGACCGCGAGGAAGTCGCTCGGGCTGACGTAGACGTACTTGAGCATCCGGTAGCGCTCCCGGTCGTCGAGGATCATCCAGGCGAGGCCGCTCACGCCGCTCAGCACGAACGACCAGAGTGCGCTCCCGACGACGACGAACGCGCGGTATTCGGGTTTGGCGCCGCCGCTGATCACGTCGAGCATGACGACGAGGATCAGGGCCGACGCGAGCGGCTTGGCGACCGAGTAGATGAAGAACAGGAGCGGGTCGGTCCAGTTCGCCTCCATGAGCCAGCCGAGCCGGACGGCGGTCACGAAGCTGCGCCGGACGTCGATCCAGCCGCGGCCACGGGTCCGGGCCATGTCGAAACCGCCCCATTCCGGGGACGCGAGGCCGACGGCGTCCGGTCGGAGCGTCGGCTCGACGGCGGTCATCGAGTCACTGCCAGCGGACCGACAGGCGGCCCTCGCTGCGGGCCCGCCGCTCGAGAGTGGCGAGGGTCCAGCGCGAGAGGACGATGAACACGACGACCATCGCGAGAAGGATCAGCGCCTCGATCGCCGGCGACGGCGTCCCGACCGGATAGGCCGAGCCGGCGAACGCGAGCTGGCGCATCGCATCGAGCCCGACCGCGAGCGGCAGGATGCTGATCGCCACCGAGCCGAGGACGCCGAGCCGGGCGATCGGGAAGTTCAGGCCCGACACGAAGTAGACCGGTTCGACGAGGAGCTGGGTCAGGTGCCAGGCCTCGCGCCCCCACATCAGGAAGAGGCTCGCGAGCATCATCCCGAGCCCGTACAGCGCTGCGAGGGTCAGCAGGAACACGCCGATCAGGAGCGCCCACTGGTCGATCGAGAAGCTGACTCCGTAGACGGTC
Source organism: Candidatus Limnocylindrales bacterium (assembly GCA_036262455.1). Taxonomy (GTDB): domain Bacteria; phylum Chloroflexota; class Limnocylindria; order Limnocylindrales; family CSP1-4; genus CF-46. The sequence goes on from DATAIW010000189.1 coordinate 4,475, forward strand.
GTCGCGATCACGAGGACCGCGGCCGCCCGGGTCGAGCTCATGACGAATCCGCCGAGGGCCATCCCGAAGAGGACGGCCATGATGTGCATCGGCGCGGCGAAGTAGAGCTCGAGGTTGCCCTGGCTCTTCTCCCACCACAGCTGCTGGGCCATCATCCAGATCACGTTCAGCCAGAACGCGGTCATCGCCCCGCCGAGCACGACGAACCCGACGTACTGCGGCGGCGCCTGCAACGCGCGATAGACGAAAACAAACGCGGAGGTCGCGAGGAACGGCAACAGGATCTCGAAAGCGATCCAGCTCTTCTCGCGGAACAAGCCGGTGACCCGTGGATAGGCCCGACCCATGACCGTCCGGAGGTTTGTCAGCGCGACCTGGCGCGTGGTCCAGATGGCGGCCTCCTGGGGGCTGGCGGTCGGGCGGTAGACGAAGGCGGTTCGACCCGGAGCGTCGATCGTTCGACGGCCGTCGTCGCGCGCCGCGGTCATCCGACGACCTCGACTTCGCGCTCGCGGGCCTCGTCGGTCGCGCCCGCGTTGCCGGGTCCGTGTCGATCGCGGCGGTCGTGATGATCGCCACGGTCGTCGTCGGGACCCGCCGGGCCGTCCTCGTTGAAGCCGCGCCCGACGAGCTCGACGAAGACGTCCTCGAGCGACGGCTCGGACTTGCGGAGGGCAAGGATGTGGGCACCGAGCCCGCCGAGCGCACCGACGACCCCGCCGAGGGCTCCGTCGTCGACCAGCGCGAGGTTGACCTCGACCGGCTGGCGATCGTCATCGCCGCCCTGATCGCCGATCGCGAGGGCGGCGCTGACGACGCCGGGCAGCTGCCGGAGGGCGCCGACGCCGCCGTCGAGCCGGTCGAGCTCGAGGCGGAAGACGGACTCGCGCTGGACCCGCTTCTTCAGCTCGTCGGGTGTGCCGAGGGCCAGGATCCGGCCGCGGTCGACGATCGCGATCCGGTCGCACAGCTCGTCGGCTTCGGCCATGTAGTGGGTCGTCAGCAGGACCGTCCGCCCCGGGACCGCCGCCTTCCAGGCGAGGACCAGCTCGCGGACCGAGCGGGCGGCGGCCACGTCCAACCCGAGCGTCGGCTCGTCGAGGAAGAAGATCCACGGGTCGTTGAGGAGGCCGCGGGCGAAGTTCATCTTCTGGCGCTGGCCGGTCGATAGGGTGCTGACCCGCTGCTCGCGCTGCTCGTCGAGCCCGACCGCGTCGATCAGCTCGTCGACCCGGTTCCAGCCGTCGCGCGCCGGCAGGCCGTAGAACTGGCTGAACATCCAGAGCTGCTCGCGCACCGTCAGGATCCCGTAGCCCGACTGCTCGCCGCCGGCGACCATGTTCATGATTCGGCGGATCTGCTTGGTCTGGCGCTCGACGTCGAAGCCGAAGATCCGGGCCGTGCCCTCCGACGGCAGGAGGAGCGTCGTCAGGATCTTGATCAGCGTCGTCTTGCCGGCGCCGTTCGGGCCGAGCAGGCCGAAGAACTCGCCCGGCTCGACCGCAAGGTCGACGCCGTCGAGGGCGACGACCGGCTTCGGCTTGACCTTGTAGACGCGTCGGATCCCGCGGACGTCGATCGCCAGCGGCTGGGCGTTCGCGGGGCGCGACTCGGCGGGCGTGGGCTGGGCGGTTCCGGACACGGGGCTCCCCGGGGAGACGGCTGGGTGGACCGCGGAGTCTACGTCAGGTCGCCGGACTTGGGAAGCGCGCCGTCGTCCAGCTGTGAGATATCCATCGAACACGGGTGCCGCTCGCCGCGCCCCGGGCGTTGACGCCCGGCGACCCGCAAACCACCATCGTCTTGATGAGCAACGGCACGCCGTCACGCGAGGTGTCCCCCGCCTACGGATCGCTCCTGTGGACGATCCCGGTTCGCGGCGCGGCCGGCCAGAACCCGTTCTTCGACGACCTCGGCACGTCGCTCTACGCGTCGGACGGCTGGGGGCGGGCTCCGGCGCCGACACTCCGCTTTCGCCGGTTCGACGCCCTGACCGGGGAGGAGCAGGCCCGCTGGCCGTGCGGCTCGGCCGTCCGCTGCGCCACGCTCGTCGGCGACGGCGACCTGCTCGTCGCGACGGATCAGCGGCTTGCGCAACTGGACGCCACGACCCTCGTCGAGCGCCGCCGCTGGAACCGATCGGTCAAGCACGCGAACTCGATCGCGGTCGCGGGCTCGACCGCCATCGCTGCGAACTGGCGGTTGCCGACGGTCACGCTCGTCGACCTGGAGACCGGGCTCGTCCGGCGCAAGCGACACGGCGAGATGACGGCGGTCGTGGGACGACCCGGCGGCGATCCCCTGCTGGTCGGCGGCGCAAGTGGTGGCATTGCCGCCATCGATCCGGCGAGCGGCACGATCCGGCGGTTGCGTGCCGCCCCGGCGGCGCTCGACGCCACGTTGACGCCGGACGGCGAGGCCCTCTGGCTGACGACCGGCATCCGGGTCGTCGTCACCGAGCGACCCGACGGGGCGAGCCTCCGTCCGGGCGACGCGACGACCCGTCTGGAACGGCACCCGCTGGGCGAGGGTGACGCGACCGAGATCGACGTTCCCATGCCGGTTCGGACCGTGGCCTGCGGCGTCGACGGCGAACTCTGGCTCACACCCGGACCGGTCCAGGGATCGGAGCAGTTCGTGGCGATTCGGCCGAACGATGCGGACGACGCGTGGCGGCTCTGGCGGGCGCCCACGGGGCAGCTCGTCGCGGCGCTATCCCCGGCCGCCCGGCTGGTGTTGACGTCGGCCCGCCCGCCGGACGACCTGACCACGACCTTCCGCTGTCACCGGCTCGAGTGGGGCTGACGGTCCGCGGTCCGACGGATCGGGGGTCAGGCTCGCAGGGCGACCGCGAGCTCGCCTGCGACCCGCGCGTCATTGACGATCAGCGCGGTGTTGGCGCGGATGGATGCGCCCTCGGTGATCGCGGCGATCCGGGCGAGGAGCCAGGGGGTGGTCGCCGGGCCGCGGATGCCGGCAACGTCGGCCTCGGCGATGGCACGGTCGATGGCGTCGCGTGCCACGTCACCGGGGAGTGCCTCGGCCTCCGGCGCCGGCACGCACACGAGCACGCTGCCGAGCGCCAGCTCGAGATGCACGCGGACGATCGCCGCCGCGCCCGCGAGATCGGGCGTCGACTGCGGTGACGCGAGGCCGGACGTGCGAGCGTAGAACCCGGGCAGCTCCGCCTGGCCGATCGTCACGACCGGCACGCCGTGCGTCTCGAGGTACTCGAGCGTGGCCGGCACGTCGAGGATCGCCTTCGGGCCGGCGCAGACGACGACCATCGGCGTCCGGCCGAGCTCCTCGAGGTCCGACGAGACGTCGAGCGTCGGCGCGGCGCCACCTGAGCCGGCCAGAGCCCCGCGGTGGACCCCGCCGATCCCGCCCGTCGCGAACATCCGGATCCCGGCGGCATGGGCCGCGATCATCGTCGCCGACACCGTCGTCGCCGCCCAGCCGCCGCTGGCGAGGGCCAACGCCAGGCTCGGCCGGGCGGCCTTGAGCACGGAACCGGCCGGCGCAGTCGCGAGTGCCTCGAGCGCCGCCACATCGAGCCCGACCAGGAGCCGGCCGTCGTGGATCGCCACCGTCGCCGGCACGGCTCCGCTCTCGCGAACCGCGGCCTCGGACGCCCGTGCGACGTCCAGATTCTGGGGGTACGGCAACCCGTGGCTGATCAGCGTCGACTCGAGGGCAACGACCGGGCGACCTTCGGCGAGCGCGTCCGCCACCTCCTCGCCGACGGCCAGCCGATCTCCGATCACAGCGCCAGCTCCCGCGCCGCCGTCGACAGCTGCCGTCCCGCCGCCCGGTGCGCCGCCAGCACCGCTCGCCGGAGCGCGGCCGGCCGGCGACGCGTCGCCGCCTCCGCACTCAGCCAGGCCACCAGGAACCCCGCATCGAACGCATCGCCGGCGCCGGTCGTGTCGGTCGCCTCGATCGCCGTCGTCGCCACGTCGAAGGCCAGCCGCCCGGTCGTGGCCGAGGCCAGGACGGACGCGCCGGACCGGCCGTGCTTGATCACGACGATCCTGGCGATCTCGCCGAGCCCCGTCGTGTCCCGGCCGCCGACGATCGCCTCCGCCTCGACGCGTGTCGCGAAGAGGACGTCCGGCGCTGCCTCGCGGACCAGGCGAAACGCCGCCCGGCGTCCGTCGGCCAGCAGCGGCCCGACCGACGACAGGTCGAGGCTGACGAGGGCGCCACCGGCTCGGGCCAGCTCGATGGCCCGCCGGCCGGTCAGGCCGAGCGGCTCGCCGAGCAGCGAATACGCCGGCAGGTGGAGGAGATCGACCTGGAACATCGCCGCGCTGAGGTCGCGCGGGGCCAGACCATCGGCGGCCGCTCGATCGGCGACGAACGACCGCTCGCCGCCGGGCGCGACCAGCACGCCGATCCGCCCGGTCCGCTCCCCGGCGACGCGGGTCGCGCGGACACGGACGCCGTCACCCTCGAGCGCGGACACGAGCTCGCGACCCTCGTGGTCCCGTCCGACCGCGCAGACGAGCGTCGTCCGGGCACCCAGCCGGGCCAGCCAGCGGGCGGTGTTCGCGGCCGAGCCACCCTGGCGCATCACCACCCGACCAGGCACATCGGTGCCGCTCTGAAGCGGACGAGCCGGGGTGAGCACGACGTCGACCATCAGGTCGCCGAGGACGACGATCCGCGGCGGTCGCGAGCCCGCGGAGCGCGAGCGTCGCCGGGCGGGAAGAGCGGGAGGCATGGTGCGAGGATAGCCGCGCCCGAGGCGGCGCGGCAGACACGGCAGGACCGGGTCAGCGACCCGCACGCCTACAATCAACCCCGACGCAGCGACCCGGACACGACCCGATCCGGACCACCGGGAGCACCACCTCCATGCCGACAGCCACCGAGACCCTCGACCGCCTCGCGATCGACACGATCCGGACCCTCTCGATCGATGGCGTCCAGCAGGCCAACTCGGGCCACCCAGGCGCCCCGATGGGCGCGGCGCCGATGGCCTACACCCTCTGGACCCGGTTCCTGCGCCACGCTCCGACGCACCCGGACTGGCCGGACCGCGACCGCTTCGTCCTCAGCGCCGGTCACGCCTCGATGCTCCTCTATTCGCTCCTCCACCTGACCGGCTACGACGTCTCGCTCGACGACCTCAAGGCGTTCCGCCAGTGGGGCTCGAAGACGCCCGGCCACCCGGAATACGGCCTGACGCCCGGCGTCGAGGCGACGACCGGTCCGCTCGGCCAGGGATTCACGAACGCGGTCGGGATGGCGATCGCCGAGACCCGCCTCGCGGCCGAGTTCAACCGCGGCGGCCACGACATCGTCGATCACTGGACGTACACGCTCTGCTCCGACGGCGACCTCCAGGAGGGCATCTCTTCGGAAGCCGCTTCGCTCGCCGGTCACCTCCGCCTGCGCAAGCTCGTCGCCCTCTACGACGACAACCACATCCAGCTCGACGGCCCGACCTCGATGGCCTGGTCCGAGGATGTCGTCGCCCGCTTCGAGGCCTACGGCTGGCACGCCGTCCGGGTCGAGGACGGCAACGATGTCGAGGCGATCGCGGCCGCGATCGAGGAGGCCCGGGCCGACGACCGGCCGAGCCTGATCGCGGTCCGGACCCATATCGGCTTCGGCAGCCCGAACCGCCAGGACACCCAGAAGGCGCACGGCGCGCCGCTCGGGCCCGACGAGGTCCGGCTCGTCAAGGAGGCCTACGGCTGGGATCCCGACAAGACGTTCTACGAGCCGCCCGAGGCGCTCGATCTGTTCCGCCGCGCGGTCCCTGCCGGCGACGATCTCGTCGAGGCCTGGCAGGGAGCCTTCGCCCGTTACGAGTCGACGGAGCCGGAGCTGGCAAGGGAGTACCGCCGTCGGGTGATGAAGCGCGAACCCGGGAACGGTTGGGATGGCGGCCTCAAGACCTACGCCGTCGGCGAGGAGGTCGCCACCCGGAACGCCAGCCAGGACGCGATCCAGGCTTTGGCAGCGACGCTCCCGGAGCTGTTCGGCGGGGCGGCCGACCTGTCCGAGTCGAATCTGACCGACGTCAAGGGCGCCGATTCGTTCGAGGCCGACGACTCCGGACGCAACCTCCGCTTCGGCGTCCGCGAGCATGCGATGGGCGGGATCGCCAACGGGATCGCCTACCACGGCGGGTTCATCCCGTACGTCGGCACATTCCTGACCTTCAGCGACTACATGCGCGGCTCCGTCCGGCTGGCTGCCCTGAGCGGCCTCCACGCCATCTACGTCTGGACGCACGATTCCGTCGGGCTGGGCGAGGACGGCCCGACCCACCAGCCGGTCGAGCATTACGCCGCGCTGCGGGCGATCCCGAACCTGTGGTTCGTCCGGCCCGGCGACGCAAACGAGGCGGCGGCGACCTGGGCCCTCGCGGTCGAACGACGCGGCGACGATCCGTCCGGGCCGGTCGCGCTGTCGCTGACCCGCCAGAAGCTGCCGATCCTCGCGGGCACGGCCGAGAAGGCGCGCGAGGGACTCCGCCGCGGCGGCTACGTCCTGCGCGACCCCGCCAACGGGCGCACGCCCGAGATCATCCTGATCGGGACCGGCTCGGAGCTCCAGCTGGCCTACCGCGCCGCCGAGGCCCTCGAGGCCGATGGAATCGCGGCCCGGGTCGTGTCGCTCCCCTGCTGGGAACGATACGAGCTCCAGGACTCCGCCTACCGTCAGTCCGTCCTGCCTCCCGCCGTGAAGGCCCGGGTCGCAGTCGAGGCCGGCGTGTCGCTCGGCTGGGACCGCTGGACCGGCGACGAGGGCGCGATCGTCGCCCTCGACCATTTCGGTGCGTCGGCGCCGGCCGGCACCATCTTCGAGAAGTTCGGGTTCACGGTCGATCGCGTCGTCGGCGTCGCCCGCGACGTGCTTGCCGGGAGGGTCCACGGCCCGCAGGCGACCCTGGAGCCCGGCCATCTTCCGGCGCCGCGCGGCGGCGGCGGACATCCGACCCTGCATCACGGCGACCCCGGCGTCGAGCGCACGCCGTCGTCCGATCCGGGCCACAGCTGAGCCGGGGCCGAACGATGCGCGTCGCCTTCGCCGCCGATCATGCCGGCGCCGCCCTCAAGGACGAGCTGCTCCGGCGGCTGTCGGCCGCCGGCTTCGGCCACGAGGTGAGCGACCTCGGCGGCGACGGCTCCGACCCGCAGGACGACTACCCCGACTTCGCCGCGCGTCTCGGCTTCGCCGTTCGCGACGGGGAGGCCGACCGCGGCATCCTGATCTGCGGCTCGGGTGTCGGCGCGAGCGTGGCGGCCAACAAGATCCGCGGGGTGCGGACTGCCGTGTGCCACGACACGTACTCGGCTCATCAGGGGGTCGAGCACGACGACATGAACATCCTGACCCTCGGCTCGCGGGTGATCGGCCCCGAACCCGCGTGGGAATGCGTCGTCGCCTTCCTCGGCGCGACCTTCAGCGGCGAGGCCCGTCACCGCCGCCGGCTCGACAAGGTCCTCGCGATCGAAGCGTCCGAGCGCGGCTGAGCACACTGACGACCCGCCGCCGGCGAGCGATCGGGCCCGATGTTTCCAAGGCATTGCTTACGAGGGCAACGTCGCGAAAAGCCGCCCTGATCGACTTCAGCCGGCCGAACGATGCGTGACCGACATCGACCGACCCGGAACACGCGTCCTGAGCCGACGTGCCGGCCCTTCGCGATCAAGACCATGCATCTCAAGCATCGGCGGCGGTCACCAGCCATCAGAGCTGCGAAGCGCGCCGGTTGCGACGATCACGCAAGGTGCGCCCGAACGCGGTCGGACTACCATGGACGCGATGCCTGACGACACCCTCTCCAGCCCCGCCCTCTCCATGCCCGACCTCGCTCTCGGCGACGGCTCCGCGGATTACGAAGCCGCCGTCGCCCGCGCCCGGGACGAGCAATGGGCCGAACGGCTCTGGGATCGCGACGCGACTCTGTGGTCGACCAACGAGCGGGTTCAGGCGGCGATCGCCGACCGTCTCGGTTGGCTCGACGCCCCGGCCCACTTCGCCGACCAGGTCGCCGCGCTCGAGGGATTCGGTGAAGGGATCCGCGATGCCGGGTTCACGACCGCGGTCGTCGGGGGGATGGGCGGCAGCAGCCTCGCCCCGGACGTCCTCCACCGGACCTTCGGGACCGCCGACGGCTGGCTCGACCTCCGCGTCCTCGACTCCACCGACCCGGCGGCCGTCGCCGCGGCGGTCGACGATCTCGATCCGCTCGCGACCCTCTGGATCGTCGCCAGCAAGTCGGGCACGACCACCGAGCCGCTCGCCTTCCAGGCCGACGCCTGGGACCGCGCCGAACGGGCCCTTCGCGCCCACGCCGCGCCGCGCAACGAGCACGCCGGCGAGCTGATGGTCGCGATCACCGACCCCGGCCGCAGCGAAGAGGCGATTCCCCACCACGACGACCTCCGCGAGGTCTTTCTCAACCCGCCCGACATCGGCGGCCGCTACTCCGCGCTGACGTACGTCGGGCTCGTTCCGGCCAGTCTCATCGGGCTCGATCTCGACGCCCTGCTGGCGTCGGCGCTGGCGATGGCCGCGGCCTGCCACGAGCCCGACCCCGCGGCGAACCCGGGCGTGAGCCTCGGCCTCGCGATCGGGACCTTGGCGAGCGCCGGCCGCGACAAGCTGACGTTCATCGCCGACCCGACGATCGACAGCTTCGGGGCATGGGCCGAGCAGTTGATCGCCGAGAGCACGGGCAAGCACGGGACCGGGATCGTCCCGGTCGACCGGGAGCCCCTTGGCGACCTCGCGGCGTACGGCAACGATCGCGTCTTCGTCCGCCTGTCGCTCGCTGGTGACGAGTCCGCCGGCGCCGATTCCTTCGCCGACGCGGCCGCCGCGGCCGGTCATCCGGTGATCCGGATCGCCCTCGCCGATCCGATCGATCTCGGCGCCGAGGCCTTCCGCTGGGAGTTCGCGACCGCGGTCGCCGGCGCCGTCCTCGGGATCGACCCGTTCGACCAGCCGAACGTCGAGGAGGCGAAGGATCTCACGAGGAAGGTCCTGGCCACGGCCGAACCCGGGGAGGCGCCGCCCGCATCCGCCCCGGCGCTCGTCAGCGACCCGGCCGCCGGGCTCGCCCTCCACGGCGATGCCGCCCTCCGGCTGACCGCCGGCGACGGCTCCCTCGTCGGCGAGCTGGCCCGTCACCTGGCCCGGCGCAAGCCCGACGCGTACCTCGCGCTCCAGGCATTCATCGCGCCGTCGGCTGCCGCCGGCGCAGCGCTGGATCGAATTCGCACCCTGCTCCGCGATGCGACGCGGTGCGCCACCACGGCCGGGTTCGGACCACGTTTCCTGCACTCGACCGGCCAGCTCCACAAGGGCGGGACGCCCAGCGGCTGGTTCCTCCAGCTCACGTCTGACCACCCGGTCGACCGGCCGATCCCGGGCTGGCCGTACACGTTCGGCCGGCTGATCGACGCCCAGGCCGAAGGCGACTTCGCCGCCATCGAATCGCACGACCTGCCGATCCTGCGCGTCCACCTCACCGATCCGGAGCAAGGGCTCGTCGCTCTCGAGGCGGCACTGCGCGAGGCGCTCGGACGGGGCTGAGGGCAGCATCCTGCGCGGCCCGGACGTGGCCGCGGCCAACAACCAAGGGAGGACCAGTCGCGATGCGGATCGGGTTCGTCGGTCTCGGTCGGATGGGCGCCAACATGGTCCGCCGCCTGCTCAAGGATGGCCACGAGGTGGTGGCCTACAACCGCACCGCGGAGAAGACCAAGGAGATCGAGGGCGAGGGCGCGATCGGCTCGTATTCGATCGCTGAGCTCGTCGCCAAGCTCGAGAAGCCGCGCGCAGTCTGGATCATGGTCCCGGCGGGCGACGCGACCGAGGCCCAGATCGAGGAGCTGATGGAGCACCTCGAGCCGGGCGACACGATCATCGACGGCGGCAACACGAACTTCCACGACGACCAGCGCCGCCACGCGGCCCTTGCCGAGAAGGGCGTGAACTACGTCGATGCCGGCACGTCGGGCGGGATCTGGGGCCTCCAGGTCGGCTACTGCCTGATGGTCGGCGGCGACGAGGCGGCCGTGAAGCCGCTCGAGCCGGTCTTCCTCTCGCTCGCCCCGAAGGACGGCTACCTCCACGTCGGTGGAGCCGGCGCCGGCCATTACGTGAAGATGGTCCACAACGGCATCGAGTACGGCCTGATGCAGGCCTACGCCGAGGGCTTCGAGATCCTCCACGCCTCGTCGTATCCGCTCGACCTCGCCGGGATCGCCGATCTCTGGATGCAGGGCTCGGTCGTCCGCTCCTGGCTGCTGGAGCTCGCAGCGCGCGCGTTCAAGGCGAACGGCCAGGACCTCGACCACCTCAAGGGCTACGTCGCCGACTCGGGTGAGGGCCGCTGGACCATCCAGGAAGCGATCGACCACGACGTCCCGGCCCCGGTCATCACGCTCTCGCTGCTGACCCGGTTCCGCTCCCGCCAGGACGATTCGTACGGCGCGAAGGTGCTGGCCGCGCTCCGGAATGAATTCGGCGGCCATGCCGTGAAGACGGAATGAACGACATACGACCTGTGGAATCGGCACGTGCTCACCGAGGTCCGGGGCGGAGCTCGGCGGCGCCATCGGCCCGAGGTGGGCATGCGGTGAAGACCGAGTGAACATGACCGAGGGGCTCACCTCGCCAGATACCACCGGGTGTGGTGGGAGTCGCCAGCCAGGCGCCGAATCGGGTCGAGGCGAGCTGAAAAGACTGAGGAGTTTGCCGTCGGCGGCTGACAGGTCCGCAGTGGCGGCTCTTGAGACCACTCGAGGCTTGGCGTTCACCACGGGGGATGGTGGATGGCGAGACCGGGATCGGATCACGGCTCGGACGGCGAAACGATGACCGACACCGCGGTCCCGAAGCGGCGGAAGACGTCCTCGAAGCCGGACGCGCCCGAGGTCGGCCCCGAGACCGCGCCGGACAAGCAGCCGCACGCATCGCCGCGAGCGAAGGACGCGCCACGGACGATGAAGGACCTCCGGATCGCCCGCCAGAGCAGGCGCAAGGCTGCGCCCAGGGCCGACGACAACCCGCTCCGCGAGGGTCTCCGCCTCGAGCGCGTCCCGGACCCGAGCTGCCTCGTCCTGTTCGGCGCCACCGGCGACCTCGCCCACCGCAAGGTCATCCCCGCGCTCCACCAGCTCTGGCGGACGAACCTGCTGCCGCACGACTTCGTGGTCCTCGCGATCGGGCGGCGCGACTATGACGACGACACGCTCCGGGCCGAATTCCGGGCGTCGGCCGAGAAGTACTCGCGCGTCCTGCCGATCGACGACACCGCGTGGCGTGCCTTTGCCGCCCGGATCCGTTACCAGAAGCTCGACTTCGCGAACCCGGCCGACTACGACTCCCTCGTGACGGTCCTCGCGGGGATCGACAAGGAGCAGAACTCGCGCGGCAACCACCTCTACTACCTCGCGACCCAGCCGTCGGCCTTCGCCGAGATCGTCGCCCAGCTGGGCCGCGTCGGCCTCGATCACGAGCTCCACGAGGGCGGCTGGCGGCGGATCGTCATCGAGAAGCCGTTCGGTCACGATCTCAACTCGGCGATTCGCCTGAACCGCGAGGTCGGCAAGGTCTTCCGCGAGTCGCAGGTCTATCGGATCGATCACTACCTCGGCAAGGAGACCGTCCGCAACCTCCTGGTCTTCCGTTTCGGCAACGGGATCTTCGAACCGATCTGGAACCGCCGCCACATCGACCATATCCAGATCACCGTCGCTGAGACGATCGGAGTCGAGAACCGCGGCGCGTTCTACGAGGAGACCGGCGCGAGCCGCGATTTCCTCCAGAACCACCTCCTCCAGCTGATGAGCCTGGTCGCGATGGAGCCGCCCGCGACGTTCGACGCCGACGCCCTCCGCGACGAGAAGGTCAAGGTCATCCGGGCGATCGGCGAGATGACGACCGACCAGATGCGGACCGACGTCGTCCGCGGTCAGTACGGACCCGGCTGGGTGGCAGCCAAGGCGGTCCAGGGCTACCGTTCGGAGCCCGAGGTCGATCCCGTGTCCGAGACCGAGACCTACATCGCAGCCCGATTCGAGGTCGACGACTGGCGCTGGTCCGGCGTCCCCTTCTACCTCCGGACCGGGAAACGCCTGCCGAAGCGGGCGACCGAGATCGCGATCCAGTTCAAGGAGGTCCCCCACCGCCTGTTCCGCGATTCGGGCAGCGATCCGGACCCGAACCTGCTCGCGATCCGGATCCAGCCCGACGAGGGGATCATGCTCCGCTTCGGCGCCAAGGTCCCGGGCCTCGGCATCGACGTTCGCTCCGTGACGATGGACTTCACCTACGGCTCGGCGTTCACGGTCGATTCACCCGACGCCTACGAGACGCTGATCCTCGATGCCCTCCTCGGCGACGCGTCGCTGTTCACCCGGGCCGACGAGGTCGAGGGAGCGTGGGCCCGCGTCACCCCGATCATCGACGCCTGGATGGACGAGGGTCCGCCGCAGTTCCCCAACTACGAGGCCGGCACCTGGGGTCCCGAAGCAGCCGACGGGCTCCTCGCCCGCGAGGGACGGAAATGGCGAAGAATCTGACCACGGGCGGGGCGGTCATCGACACCCCGAGCCGCCCCAACGAGCCGATCCTCCGCTGGAAGTCGCGCGCCCACAGCATCGAGGAGGTCGAGCAGGAGCTGGCCCGGATCTGGCACGAGGCGAACCTCGACCTGAGCGTCGACATGGACGGCGACCACGTCAACGACCGCCACATCGGCGCCCGGACCAGCGTGATGAACCTCGTCGTCATCGCCGCCCGGCCGGAGGTCGGCGAACGCTGCGCGGCCACGATCCAGCGGCTCGTCGGGCGCCACCCGTCGCGGACGACGATCGTCCAGCCGGCCGACCCGGACGGCCCGTCCTGGCTCGACGCCCAGATCGTCGCCCACTGCATCATGCCCCGGGCGGATGCCCCGGAGACCTGCGCGGAGACGGTTCACCTGACCTGCGGCGGCGAGTCGGGCCGCCATCTCGATGCGATCGTCGCCCCGCTCCTCATCCACGACCTGCCGGTCACGGTCTGGTGGCCGGACGAGCCGTCGTTCGGTAGTGCTCCGGTCAACGACCTCCTGGTGATGGCCGATCGACTCGTGGTCGATGGATCCGGCTGGCACGGCACGGGCCTCAACCAGCTGCGCCGGATGGCCGCGACAGCCGACCGCCTGCCGCTGGCGATCTCGGATTTCGCGATGGTCCGCCAGTCGCGCTGGCGCGAGGCGATCGCGGCCATCTTCGACATTCCGGACTTCCTGCCCTACCTCCGCCACCTCCGGCGGATCGCGGTGACCTACGGCGTCCGCGACGAGTTCGGCGCCGAGACGACGAACATCGTCAAGCCGCTGTACCACGCCGCCTGGCTCGCATCGCGACTCGGGATGCAGGTCACGAAGCCCCTCGCGCCGATGACCGCCGGGGTGGCGCGCAAGCCGCCGAGCCGCGGCACCGGCGGTCGGCTCACCACGTTGGCCAATCCGAGCGCCGGTCTCGCCGCCACCCTCCGCGCCGATCGGACCGATGTCGCGGTCGTGATCCGGCCGGTGCTCTCGACGATGCCGGCGGGCACGACGCTCCGGGTCGAGCTGCTCGCCGACTGGCGCGGCTCCGAGCTTCGGGCCGACGTCACCGCCGAACAGGAGGCCGTCCACGTCCGGGTGTGGCAGGACGGCGTCCATGCCCTCGAGCGTGGGTTCAATGCGCCGCGCCGGACCGATATCGACCTGCTCGCCGAGGCGATCGAGTCGGGCGGCCGCGATCCCGTCGCCGTCGGAACGCTCGCCCTCGCCGCCCAGCTCGCCGGAGGTCCGCTGACATGACCGAGCCGACGGTCGTCACCCTCGCCGGAGCCGACGCCTGCTCGCTCGCGGCGGCCGAGCGGATCATCGAGATCCTCGATGTCGCCATCGACGACCACGGCGAGGCGCACTGGGTGACGACCGGCGGATCGACGCCCGCCGCGATCTATCAGCACCTGGCCCAGACCTCACTCCGCGACGAGCTCGACTGGCGGAAGGTCCACCTGTGGTGGACGGACGATCGCTTCGTCCCGCCGGACCATCCCCTCTCGAATGCCAAGATCGCCAACGACATCCTGCTCAGCGCCCACCGCGCCGGGGAGGCGGGGACCGGCGGTGTCCCGATTCCGAGCGACCAGGTCCACCCGTTCGAGACGAACGTCGCGATCGGCGAGGGCCACGACCAGGATTGGTGCGCCCATCGCTACGCCGAGGATATCCAGGCCAACGGCCCCGACACGAACGACGACGGCTGGCCCGTCTTCGACCTGATCCTCCTCGGGATCGGGCCGGATGGTCACATTCTCTCGGTGTTCCCGGACTCGGCCGCGTTCGATCGTCGCGAATGGGCACTCGGCGTCCCGGCGCCGACCCACGTCGAGCCGCACGTGCCGCGGGTCACCCTCAACCCGGCGATCGTTCCCGCCGCCGCCGAGCTCCTCGTCGTCTGCCACGGCGACGGCAAGGCGGAGATCCTCCGGGACATCCTGCGTGGTCCGCGTGACGAGCGCGCCCTGCCGGCTCAGCTCGCCCGCCGGCCGGGCGCCACGTGGATTCTCGATCGGGAGGCCGCTCGGCTGCTGTGAGCGCCGGGTCCGACGACCGCGCCGAGCACGGGCCGGCCGACGACGGGTCGACCGACGGCTGGCCTGCCGATCGCGGGCTGGTCGTCCGTCGGGCGACCGCGGCCGATGCCGACGCGATCGCGGACGTCTACCTCGCCTCGTTCCACGCGACGTACTCGTTCCCCCTGGCCCACACCGACGACGAGGTCCGGCGTTGGATCCGCGAGGTCGTGATCGTCAGCCCGGAGGCCTGGGTCGCGGTCGACGACGAGCGCGTCGTCGGGATGTTGGTGGTCGGCTCGGGCGCCCTCGACCAACTCTACGTGGCGCCGGATCGACTGGGCACGGGGATCGGGCGGCGGCTGCTCGACACGGCCAGGGAGCGCTCCCCGCAGGGTCTGACCCTGTACACCTTCCAGGTCAACGATCGGGCCCGCCGCTTCTACGAGCGGAACGGCTTCGTCACGGAGGCGTTCGGCGACGGCACGGCCAACGACGAGCGCCAGCCGGACGTGCGTTACGCCTGGCGGCCCGGGTCGGTCCCGTCGCGATGACGGCGGCGGGCAGCGAGCGCTGGCGCACGTTCCAGGCGCCGGACGGCGTCCCGATCGCGGTCTTCCGATCCGGTGACGGGCCACCCCTCGTGCTGGTCCACGGCGCGACGGCCGACCACACGACATGGCGGACCAGCGGACCCCTGCTCGCCGCCCGCCACACGCTCCACGCGGTCGATCGTCGCGGTCGGGGCGCGTCGGGCGATGGCGGCCCGGACGAGCCCTATGCGATCGAGCACGAGTTCGACGACCTGGCCGCCGTCCTCGACACGATCGCCGCGGAGGCCGGTGGGCCGATCGATGTCGTCGGGCACTCGTACGGGGGCCGGATCGCGCTCGGGGCCGCCCTACGGACCGCGAGCCTGCGCCGGCTCGTCTGCTACGAGGGGGCGCCGCCGGTCCCGGGACGCGGCTACCAGGACACGGACGCGGGCACGGTCCGGCGGGTCGAGGCGCTCGTCACCGCGGGCGACCGCGACGAGGCCTTGGCGACGTTCATGCGCGACATCGTCGGGATGAGCGAGCCGGACCTGGCCGCCTTCCGGGCCGACCCGATCTGGTTGCGCCGTGCCGCCGCGATCGACACGACGATCCGTGAGCTCCGCGCGGAGACCAGCCCGGCCGGTTCGCTCGAGGCGCTCGGCGCGGTCGCCCAGCCGGTCCTCCAGGTCCTCGGGGGCGCGAGCACGGAGCCGTTCGCGGCGGCGACGCTCGCCCTGGACGCGCGGCTGCGGAACGGGCGCGTCGTCACGATCGCCGGCGCGCGGCACGCGGCCCACCACACCCATCCGGCCGAGTTCGTCGCCGTGATCGAGGCCTTCCTCGACGATCCGGACATGGCAGACTGACGGCCATGGACTGGCTTTACTGGATCATCCTCGGGTTCATCGCGGGAGCGCTGTCGGGCGCGGTCGTCGGCGGCCGGACGGCCCGCGGCTGCCTGCCGAACGTCGTGGTCGGGGTCCTCGGCGCGATCGTCGGCGGCTGGCTCGCCCAGCAGCTCGGGTTCGAACGCGGTCCGGGGTTCATCGCCGCGGTGATCGTCGCCGTCGTCGGGGCGATCGTCGTCCGCGTCATCCTCGAGGCGATCAGCTCGGACGACCGCCGCCGCTGATCGGGCGCCGCCCACGCGCAACCCTGACGGTGCCGCCCTCCCCGATCCCCCGCGAAGGGGCCGACCGGCCCGGCGCCTACCAGCCGTCCGGCCCGTCGGCGCGTGGCGCACGAGGCGACTACCATCCGACGATGAGCGATCCCATCTCTGGCGTGGCGCCCGTCGCGGCCCCTGAACCGAGCGCCGCTCCTGCCAGCCCGGCTCCCGCAACCGACGAACGGCCGTACTCGCCGGGCCTCGAGGGCGTCCTCGCCGGCGAGACCTCGCTCTCCAAGGTCGACGGCGCCAATGGCCGCCTCGTCTATCGCGGCTACCGGATCGGCGATCTCGTCGAGCGCGGCACCTACCCCGCGGTCGCGAACCTGCTCTGGACCGGCGACTGGGATCCGGACGCGCGGCTCGCCACCGGCCCGATCCCGGGACCCGTCCTCGCGATCCTCCGCGCCCTGCCCCGGACGGCGAAGCCGATGGACGCACTCCGGACGGCGGTCTCGGCCTGGGGCGCGACGACGGGCCCGACCTATCCGCCGACCGTCGACCAGGCGCGCGCACTGACCGCCTTCTCGCCGTCGGCCCTGGCGGCGTTCGTCCGGATCCGCGACGGCAAGGACCCGATCGAGCCCGATCCCTCGCTGAACCTCGTCGAAGGATTCCTCTACCAGCTCACGGGCGAGATCCCGGAGCCCGCGACCGTGCGGGCCCTCGACGCCTATTTCATCGTCGGTGCCGAGCATGGCTTCAACGCCTCGACGTTCACGGCCCGGGTCGTGACGTCGACGAACTCGGACATCGCATCGGCCGTCTGCGGCGCCATCGGGACGATGAAGGGGCCGCTCCACGGCGGCGCCCCGTCCGAGGTCGTCGACCAGCTGAGCAAGATGGGCACCGTCGAGCACGCCGAGGAATGGCTGCGCGACGCCCTCGACCACCATGAGCGGCTCATGGGCTTCGGCCATCGGGTCTACCGCGCCTACGACCCGCGGGCGGCCGCTCTGCGCAAGGTCGCCGAGGGCATGGAGCACAAGCCCGACTGGCTGCAGCTCGCGATCCAGGTCGAGGACATGGCGCTGCGCCTCCTGGCCGAGAAGTACCCGGACCGCCCGCTGAAGACGAACGTCGAGTTCTACGCGGCGCCGGTCCTGATGGGCGTCGGGCTCACGCCGGACCTCTTCCCGGCGACGTTCTCGCTCGCTCGCCACGCCGGCTGGACCGCCCACGCCCTCGAGCAGGCGGCGACCAACCGCCTGATCCGTCCCGACGTCCGCTACATCGGCCCCGCCGAGCGCGATCTCCCCGCCTGATCCTTAGAGCCAGCCGCGGCGCCGGAACAGGATGACGAGGACCGCGAGCATCAGGCCCATCAACGCGACGACGACGAAGAACGAGTACGGCTCGTTCTCCCCGGGGACCGGCACGTTCATCCCGTAGACCGACGCGATGAGGGTCAGCGGCAGGAGGATGACCGAGGCCGCGGTCAGGATCCGGAACGAGTCGTTCAGGCGATGGGTCAGGACCGACTCGTTCGTCGACTCGAGGGCCTCGACGACCTCCTTGTAATTCTCGAGGGTGTCCCAGATCCGCTCGGCGGCGTCCGAGATGTCGTCGAAGTAGATTTCCATCTCCTCGGCGAGATAGCGCTGCTTCGTCCGCTCGAGATCGCGCAGGACCGCGCGCTGAGGCCGGACGATCCGCCGGAAGTTGATGATCTCCTGCTTGGCGTTCGAAATGTCGCGGACGATCTCGCCCGATCGGCCTTCGAGGATGTCGTCCTCGAGCCGGTCGAGCTTGTTGCCCATCTTGCGCAGCATCGGGAACGCGGCGTCGACGTTGGCGTCGACGATCTTGTAGAGCAGGTAGCCCGAGCCCTTCGAGAAGGTCGACTCGCGGAGCTCCTCGCGCGATTCCATCCGCTCGAACATCGCCTGGAGCGGCGGCAGCGGGTGCTCGGTGAGCGTGATCAGGTAGTCGGGCCCGACGAAGAGGTCGACCTCGGCGACGAGCAGCCGACCCGACGCCTTCTCGAAGAACGGGAAGTGCATGACGAGGAAGAGGTAGTCGTCGTAGACATCGAGCTTCGAGCGCTGGTTGCGGGAATAGACATCCTCCCAGTCGAGCGGGTGGAAGTCGTAGTGCTGCTCGAGCCACTCGCGGTGGGCGAGACGGGGATCCTCGATGTGGATCCAGCGGAGGCCGGAGGCCTCGACGACGCGCGGGTCGTCTACCTCCGCGATGCCGGGCGCGTCGAGATCACCGGCCGGATGGGGTCGGCGAAGCCGCGGGCGTGGGAGCGGCGGCAGGTTCGGCATCGACTGGGAGGCTTCATGATGCGATCGGCCGCATCGTAGCCTGTCGGTCCGGCTGTCGTCTCGCCCCCTTGTCCGACTCCGCCAGGCGCGCCGGTCGAGATCTTGCGTCACCCGCACGATTCCGGGTCGACGTTGGATCCCATGCACGCGTCGGACCCGCCGCTCGTGGATTCGTCCACGCTGTTGCGCCAGCTGCAAGGAGTGGCCGGGGCAGCCGCCATCCGCCTCCGATTGCGCAGTCTCGTTGCATCCGATGCACCGAATCGACCTGCCACGGCCCGAAGCTTCGGCGGGATCAGACGACGCGGGCACCCGATGCAACGACCGACCGGGCGTCACGCCCTCATCGGCCGCGATGGCGCGACGGCCGGCGTCAGTGTCGCGTCTGTTCGGCTCGGGCCTCCCACAGGACGTGTTCGGGCGTCTCGAGCTGGAAGGTCGAATGGTTGATGTCGAAGTCGGCCGACAGGCACGTCCCGAGGTGGTCGAGGATGTCGCCCGGCCTTGCCTCGGGGCCGAGAACGACATGTGCCGAAACCACGTTCATCCCGCTCGTGATCGTCCAGGCGTGAAGATCGTGGACATCGATGACCCCGGGCGCCTCGCGGACGTGCCGCTCGACGTCGGAGAGGTCGACCCCCTTCGGCGTGGCCTCGAGGAGGACGTCGACGCTGTCGCGGAGAAGGCGGACCGTGCGGGGCACGATCAGAACCGCGACGACGAGCGACGCGACGGCATCGGCCGGCCGCCAGCCGGTCGTGAGGATCACGAGCCCTGCGACGAGCACCGCGAACGCTCCCATGAGGTCGCCGGCGATCTCGAGATAGGCGCCACGCATCGTCAGGCTCTCCCGCTGACCGGGTGCCAGGAGCCGGAGGGAGACAAGGTTCGCCATGAGGGCAAGCGCTGCCACGAGGACGACGACTGACGGCTGGACGTCCGGCGGTGCAGCAAACCGGCGGATGGCCTCTACGCCGACGACGACGGCGATCCCGAGGAGGACCACCGCGTTGAGCGCGGCCGCAAGCATTTCGAGGCGGTATAACCCGAACGAACGGCCGTCGGTCGGGGGCTGGGCGGCGAGACGGATCGCCACGAGGGACAGCGCCATACCCGATACGTCGGCGAAGACGTGACCGGCATCGGCGAGAAGGGCGAGCGAGTTGGCCGCGATCCCGGCGATCAGCTCGAGGGCGAGGACGACGACGCCGATCCCGATCGCTGCCGCGAGAGCTCCGGCATGGCGACCGGCCGCAGAGTGCGAGTGAGCCACGGACCGAGCGTAGCGTGTTCTCGTCCGTGAAGCGGCGAACATCGTCCGGATTCGTCCGACACCAGACGTCGGTCGTTTGCCCGGTTCACGTGCCGGGCGGCACCTCGAGCCAGCCCTCGCGGAGGGCGCGCGTCGCGAGCTCGGTCCGGGACGCGAGGTCGAACCGCTCGAACAGGCGGCGCAGGTGCGACTCGACGGTCTTCGGGCCGATCCCGAGCCGGGCGCCGATCTCGTCGTTCGAGCGGCCGTCGACGACGAGCCGGACGACGTCGAGCTCGCGCTCGCTGAGGCGGGCGAGGCCTCCCTGGGCGCGCGGGCGGATCGAGAACGCCATTCCGCCCGCGCGCCCAGGG
>DATAIW010000190.1:0-7671 GCA_036262455.1 Candidatus Limnocylindrales bacterium
TGCAGTCGCGCGGCGTACTCGAGCCAGCGGTCCTGGCCGTAGGTCAGCTCCGGCTCCCAGGGCTTGCCAAAGCTCGCCCAGTGGATGAGGGACGGGTCGCGGACATCCTCGAGGACCGGCATCGCGTTCCAGCGCGGCTCGATGACAGCCCGGTCCGGCCCGACGTACGCGAGCATCGTGTCCTGGTCGTGCAGCCCGTACCGTTCGACCAGGCCGAGAGAGGTCGGGGTGAAGCCGTCGCGCCGCATTCGATCCAGGTCCATCACCAGCAGGCCCGCATTCAGGGCAGGGTTTCCATACCCGTGGCGCACGCCCATCCGTCGTCGCAGCTCGCTCGCCAGCGGCTCCGCGAGCGCCCGACCGGCGCGCTGCCACTCGCTGGCCTCGCTCACCGTGGAGTCGCGGGCGCCGACCGGCCGACCGCCGAGGTCCATCCCGGCGAGCCGGCAGATGTCGTCGAGCATGAGCATGTCGACATCGAGATAGACGACCCGGGCCACATCCTCGAGCATCGCCGGCAGGAGCAGCCGGTCCATCGTCGAGACGGTGATCCGCGCCGGCACCCGACGCGGTCGGCCGCGCGGGCCGTAGCTGATGCCGTCGCATGGCACGAACGTCATCGGCAGGGCCGGGAATGCGCCGGCCAGCCACTCCTGGTACGCGCCGCTGAGGCCGCGGGCGAGGACCCACAGGCGGACCGGGCCTGAGGCGTTGGCGACGATCGACTCGACGAGCACCGCGGCCGACAGCGTGAGGTTCTGGTCGAAGCTCAGGACGACGTCGGTGATCGTGGCTGGATCCACCTCCTCGTGCGGGCCGAAGCGGCGGCTGGCTGCCATGCTGGTGGCGACGGCCGCGTCGATGTCGATGGTCGTGGGCGGATCCTCGATGGGCGCCTGGAACCGGGCCCTGGCTTCGGCGACCCGATCGCGGGTGAGGTCGCGCCAGGTGGCGTAGACCTCCGCCTCATCGGCTCCGCCGACGACCTTGGCGAGGATCGGGGCGAGGAGACCGCGGATACCGTCGCGGAGCTCCGCCAGGCGGGCGTCGCCCGGCTGGAAGCCCGTCAGGCCGGCGAACCGCACGTCACCGGGGCTGCCGGTCCGGAACTCGACCGGCACGCCCACGGACGTCAGCGGGAGGTAGGCGTGCAGCCGCCCCGTCACCGCGCGGGCCAGATCCCGCTGGTACGCGGCCATGGCGGCGTCCGCGGCGCGGAGCCCCTCGGTCAGGGACATGGACCGGATCGCGTCGGACTGATGGCTGTAGACGCGCACATCCTGCGCGTCGCGGCCGGCCGCGTCGGGCGGCAGGTCGATGATCCCGACCATGCCGCTGCCGGCATACGCCGCCTCGCGGGACGGGTAGAGCCCATCGATCGTCATCGTCAGGCAGCCCGAGAAGAACGCGTCGATCCCGGCGCTGAGGAGCAGGAACACCGTGCTCCAGTCGCGGCAACCGATGGGCCCGTGCCGGCGCAGGTATTCCCGGGCCTCGTCGCTGAGCATGTCGAGCCGGTTCACATGGAAGGACAGGAACACGGGCCGGATGTCGGTGTGGTAAGGGAAGTCGTAGCGCAGGTCGAAGAGCGGGTGCATATGCCAGCCGAACGCGACCAGCCACGTGCCCGGCGGGATCGCGTCGGCGCTGCTGAAATCCCGGTCGACCCCGACGAGATGGACGGCACCGGCGACGTCCGGGATTCGCAGCTCCGCCGGTATGCGTCCCTGCAGCTCGGTTGCCAGCTCGCCGAGGCCAGCATCGCCAGTGAAGGTCACGTTGCTCAGTCGGACGAGGTTCCCGACCAGCGCCAGCGTCTGGATGGAGTCGCCGAGGTTGCCCGAGGTCAGGACGGGATCCGGCGATCCATAGCCGATCACCCCGATCGGGACGGCGCCGGCAGGAACCGACATGGCCGACGGCTCGAGCCAGCGTTCGATCAGGGTCAGTGCGTGGCGTCGGCGCTCGTCCAGGTCGCCGGGAGGACGGCGGCGCAACGCGGTCACGAGCTCGGCGGCTGCCCGGCGTTCCTCGAACGCGAGGAGCCTGCCGGCCAGGTCGACGAGCACCGCCGCGCCCATCCCGGTTGCCGAGGTCGCGATGGCGAGCGCCCGCCGGCGGCCCTCGGCGGTCCCGGCGGCCAGGGCGGCGTCGACGGCCTCGACCGGGATGGATCGAGCGAGCGCCTCGTCGCTGAGCTCCCGGACGATCGTCCACGCGCGATGGAGCTGGCGGCGGCGGTGGAGGAGGACGGCATGGCCGATCGCCGACGCCTCCGCCCCCTCCGGCACCCGTCCGATGCCCTCGGCCATGGCCCACGCGGCGTGGTATTCGGGGAGCGTTGCCAGGTCGGAGACACTTCGGGCCAGCGCCCGCTCCAGGGTCTCGCCTCGCCCGATCGCCGCGCCGAATTCGGCCTGGGCCCGCTGCCGCAGGGCCTGCCTGACCGCATCGCGCGCACGGGCGGGGTCCACCGCCAGGTCCGCGTCGACGTCCGCCCCGAAGACGGCCTTCGCGAGCCGGGACCATTCCCCGACGTACCAGGCATCCGGCCGTCTCATGGCGCTCGCCGAGGTCCTCACGGCACCGGCAGCTCGCTGACGCGCCGTCGATGGCGGTCGACCTGCCACATGGCGGATCACGGACGTCACACGTCGCCGCACCCGGCGCAGGGCGTCGGACCGGGTCTCGGTGCGCCGGAGGTCGGCGAGCAGGCGGCGGATCCGGGCGCTCCGCGTGGCCCGTGCGGGCTTGGTCACCGTCGGGTCGCCGGAGCCGCTGGAGGCTGCACGACGCGCGATCCCGACCGATGGAGCACTGGCCACCTCTGCCTCGGCCGCGGCCTCCCGACGGCTCGGCGGGAAGTGTAGCCGCCAAACCCCTCGCCCACCCGGAAGGGGCCCCTGCTCAGCTCGCCTCGCCGGCCATGCGCCCGCGCCCGGGTCGGTCGAACGAGACGCCGCGGTCGCGCAACGAGACGTAGGCGTCGTGGCCGACGACCAGGTGGTCGAGGAGGTCGATGTCGAGCAGGCGACCGGCGGCCAGCGCCTCGGCGGTCAGGTGGAGATCGTCCGGCGACGGCGTGGGATCTCCGCTCGGATGGTTGTGAACCAGGATCACGCCGCTCGCGTTGAGCCGGACCGCGTCCCGGAACAGCTCGCCGACGCGGACCAGCGACGACGACACGTTGCCCTGGTAGACGGTCGTGACGCGCAGGACGACGTTCTTGGTGTTGAGAAGGACGACCCGCAGCTCCTCCCGCTCGAGCCGGCCCATCTGGAGCATCAGCCGGTCGGCGACGTCGTGCGGCGCGCGGATCGTCCAGCGACCGGTCGGCCAGTCGGCCATGAGCCGCCGCCCGAGCTCGAACGCGGCGGTGAGCTGGGCGGCCTTCGCGACGCCGATCCCGGGCAGGGCCTCCAGCTCGAGCTCGCCCGCGCGAGCCAGCCCGGTCAGGCCGTCATGCCGGGCGAGGGCGTCCTCCGCAAGATCGACCGCCGAGCGGCCGCGCGAGCCGGAACCCCACAGCAGCCCGATCAGCTCGGCCGCCGACAGCCCCGCCGCGCCGCGCATCGCCAGCCGCTCGCGCGGCCGCTCGGAGGCCGGCAGTTCGCGGATCGCCCGGCCACGGGGCCGATCGTGGCGCGCCTCGCGCGCGTCCGGCGCGGCATCGACCGCGCTCCACCCTTCGTCCATCGCCTGCCTCGCTGCTGCGCGGCGGTCAGGAGTCCCCGGACCCGTACGACGAAAGCCCGCCGATTCCTTCCGCCATCCGGATCCGGGAACACGACGAACCCTAGCGGGCGGCGCTCACCCGCCGATCAACCGGGCCTGCACCGTCGGTTCGCCGCCACGCGACTGCGTTCGTCGCGCCGGGGCGAGGACCACGGGCGGCAACGCCGCCATCGTCGTTCCAGCGCGACAGCCCGCGCTCAGGCCGCGCCATTCATCCGGACGTACTCGGCGAGGATGAGGAGGATCCCGTTGAAGGCCATATGAAGGCCGAGCGGCGCCCAGATCGAACGGGTCCGCAGGTACAACCAGCCGAGCGCGAAGGCCACCGGGATCCGGGTCGCGAAGCCGACGGCGATCAGTCCCCCGACCTGCGCGAGGCTATCGCCGCTCACGGTGATGACGTGGGCCAGGGCGAACACGACCGAGGCGCGGACGAGTGCGCCGCGCTCGCCGACCGTCCGCTGCCAGGCCGAGATCGCGAAGCCGCGGAAGACGGTTTCCTCCGCGATCGGGGCGATGACGGCACCGGCGATCAGCTGGACCACGAGGCCGGTGGCGAGTCCGGTCGCCGGCAACGGCGAGGGCGGGACCTGGTTGAAGATTGCGACCAGCGCGTCGGCCACGACCGCAGTGAGTCCGATCACCGGGATGGCCAGCGCGGCACCGAACAGCAGGTTGCGGATGGCATTGGTGTCGAGCCGCCGCCAGCCCATGTCCGTCCAGGTCAATGCCTCGGTTCCGACGACCGTCAGGCGGATGATGCCGAGGAAGACAGTGGCCTGGATCGCGACTCCGACCAGGTTGACGAGATAGCCCGGCACCTCCGTCGATCCGAGGACCAATCGAAGGCCGAGTCCCACGACGGCACCGACGGCAAAGACCGCGGCGACGATCGTTGCGAACACCAGGTACGGGGATGGGCCGGCGTACGCCGACCCGCGCGCGCGACGCTCGATCGCCTGGCTGCCCGCGCCCGCCACGAGCCCGATCGTCAGCACCACGGGCCCGAGGAAGTAGAGGAACAGCGCCGACGGCGAGACCGCGCCGATCAGGACGAGGGCAAGCCCGGAGATCGATGCGAGCCAGCCGACCACGAAGAGACCGGGCGCGGCCCGGCCCTCGATCGTGAAGGTGGTGAGGCCCGGCCGCGAGGGCGGCGGCGGCTCCTCGGGGCCGGAGTCGGCGTCGACATCGACATCGACGCCGGGCGCGGCCTCGCCGGGCTCGGCTTCGCCGGGCTCGGGTTCGCCGCAGTTCGCGGGGGGCTTCTCAGACATGGATCCGGCGTCCGGGAAATCGTCGTCGACGCCCGCCTGCGTTCCTCAACCTTCGGGCAGGACGTCCGGTGCGGACCGCGGCGACGAGCCTCGCGGCGAGGTCGTCCGGGTTTGCGGCATCGAGCGGGACATGGCCGGCCGATCCGACTCGACCTCGGCCTCGACCTCGAGCGGCGCGCCCCGGGCGATCCGACCCGTCTCCTCGCCACCGGGGAGCGACGAGATCGCCGTCGGCCGGCCGGCCGACGAGGCGATGGCCGTCGCCGGGCGCTCGAAGTCCTTGCCGCACCAGGCGCACAGCGACCAGTCGAGCCCGACGAGGCGACTGCAGTTCGGGCAGACCCGGTTCAGGCGCGTCCGGCACGTCGGACAGATGATCCATTCGTCGTTCACCCGCCGGGCGCAGGTCGGACAACTCTTGATCGATTCGACCTCGGCGAGGAGCGCCTCCTCGGCCAGGTTCCGCTCGTACACCTCGCCGATCTTCTCGTGCGGCCGGATGATCTTGTAGACGAAGATCGCGGCCGGGAAGACCGGCAGGAACACGATCACGAGGCTGGCCGCGAGATACGGCAGGATCGCGTTCTCGGTCCGCTGCTGCATGTCGCGGAAGACCCAGTAGGCACTGGCCAGCCACAGGACGACAATGTAGGCGAGGATCGAGTAGACGACGAACTTGACGACCGGGTCGGCGAAGAAGCCCGCAACTGCCGAACCGATTCCCGCGAGAATGTCTGGCATGCGGCTGGGTTGCCCGCCTCCGTTGCGTTCGCGGCTGGTCGATGGCTGCCGGCGGACCGCGTCCCGCCCGGCGAGGCGGCCGACGTCCGGCGCAGTGTAGCAGGGGTCCGATCGGCGACCCGTCCGTGGACCCCTAGACGGTCGGTTCCGCTTCGGAGTGACGATCGAGCAGGCCGCCGCCGCCGAGCACGATGGCGCCGACGACGATGACCCAGATCCCGATCGAGCGACCGAACCCGCCGACGGCGTAGGGCCAGACGAGACCGACGAGAAACGCGGCCGTCGCAACGGCCGGCAGCCCGATCGGCCAGGATGCCGCCCGCCCCGACGAAACGGCGACCGCGGTCAGGACGACCAGGCCGAGGAAGACGAGCCAGAGGCCCGGGCCGGCCAGGCCCCAGCGATCGAGGTAGCCGGCAAATGGGCTCGCGCCGGGCAGCGTGTTGACCCATGGCAGGAGCATGCCGAGCGCGGCCAGCCCGGCGCCGGCGGCGATCGCGCGACGCGAGGCCGCGGCGGTGACCCGAGCGGACCCGAGGGCGTCCGAGAGCGCGGCCGAGCCGCTGCCGGCCCAGGACGACGCCGGGGAGGCCTGGTCGGAGGAGCGCGTGGCGACGCCTGGAACGGGCGGCATCCCCGCTCCACCTGGGGCCGGCGAACCGCCCGCGCCGCCGCCCGCGAATCCGGCGTCGAGCGGCGGGAGGACGGCCGACGGCGGCAGGTACGTACCCGCGGGCGTCCGCTGGTCGGGCCTGGCGATGGGCCCGCGGTCGCCCGGTGGCGGCCAGGACGGGGCGGTTGTCGGCGGGGCGGTCGCCAGGGAAGCGTCGTCCTCCATCGGCGGCTCGTCCGCGAGGTCGTGGAGAACGTCGGGTGCGGTCATCGAATGGGCTGCCGCGGCGAGGGGGGCGTTCTCGTCGAACTCGAGGTCGCCACCCGGGTGGTGGACGTTGGGCTCGGCGGGTGCGTCGGCCGCCACGATGGCGCCACCAGAGGCCGGCAGGTCATCGGCCACGTCGACATCGGTCGTCGCCGCCAGGATGGCCGCCGGGCCTCGCTCATCGTCGCCAGATGCGTCCGCCGCGGGCGGCCCGTCACCGTCGTCGATCCCGATCTCGGGCTCGGGCTCCGCCGTGGGCGCTCCGCCGCGAGGCGTCAGCGCGACGGCGGCAAGCAGGGCGCCGCACTCCGTGCAGGCGTACCGGCCGGGAGCGGCCGCCGACCCGCACTCCGGGCAGACGACCGTTTTCGTCGCCATGACCACCTCGCTCTGACCTCCGGCCGACGTTCGCCGACCGGTCCTACAGGCTGCCACCTCGATCGTCAGCCGACCAACCCCCCGGACGGCGATGTGCGGATGCCCCGATTGTCCCTCCGCCGGACGGCCCGGGATGGGACCCTTCGTCGCCCCCGGCGACCGATCGGGCCGTCGAGGCTGCGGCCCGTCGCTCCATCTCGAACGTCATCGCCGCGCTGCGCCAGGCATCGATCAGGCCCGTGACGAGGAGTGCCAGGCACCAGGCAGCGCCAAGTGTCGCGAGCGCGAGCCCGGTCGCGAGCGGCTCGGCGACCGGGTGGATGAGTCTCGTCCGAACCTCCGTCCAGACGATCATCACGACGGTCAGGACCGCGGCGAGGTCCAGGACGAGGACCGCCATCGTGACGAGCGGCGCCAACACGGCTCCGCCCGGCCGGCGGACGAGATCGGCCGCCGAGCGTACGACCGCACCCAGGACGGGCTCGCCCCCGAGGACGATCCGCCGCACGGCCATGCCACCGACGAGTTCGCCGAGGATCCACGCCACGACGATCATCGCCACGGGACCCGAGGCGCCGGCGATGACGCGGAGCACGATCGGGCTGGCGTCGGTCGGGTTGACCAGCTCGCGGTACGCGACACCGAAGATCTGGACGGAAC
>DATAIW010000191.1:0-1826 GCA_036262455.1 Candidatus Limnocylindrales bacterium
GTCATGCCGGACATCGAATACGCCTTCCTCGCCGACTCCGCCGAGACCCAGCCGGGCCAGAAGTTCCACGTCCTCGGCGGCGGCGTGTCGCGGATCGGCGGCCGGACGTTCCCGCTTCGCCACCCGCACCTGGCCCTCGTCCTCGGTCTGCTGGTCACCGCGCCGGAGGTCGACCGCGAGCACGAGGTCCGCTTCGTCCTCCTCGACCCCGACGGCGGGGAGGTCGCGGGCGCGACCGGCAACCTCCAGGCCCACGGCCACACGGACGGTCGGGACACGGTCCTGACGTTCTCGATCGACTTCTGGAACCTGACCTTCGCCGCACCCGGTGACTACTCGTTCCGGATCCTCGTCAACGGCTCGGAGCGGAAGCGCCTGCCGCTCCTCGTGTCCGCGCCCGATGCCTGACCGGGAGACCCGCCCCCGCGGGATCGGGCACCACGACACGGGCTCGCGTTCGACCCTCGATCGGCGGGGACCGGCCCGCCACGAGCTGCCGGCCGTCGACGAGGCAGGGCTGTTCGCGGGTCGCCAGGCCGATCGGATCGTGGCCGCCGCCGAGGCGGCCGGCGCAACCCGCTGGCTCCGCTATTTCGAGGCGATGCCGGACCGCCTCCGGGACGATGAGCCTCGTTCGCTCCGCCAGGTGGCGCTGCGCGCCAGGGCCGCCTATGGCCCGAAGGATTCTGTCCGCGACGCGCTTCCGGCCGACGTGACCGAGCCCTTCCTCGAGTCGATCGACCGGCTCATCAAGCAGCTCAACCGGCGCGACGCGGGCGCCGCCTGAGCTCGATCAACCGGTCGCCGCCGGAGGCGGCGTCACGGCCGTGCGGCCCACTCGCCGCGAAGGATCGACATCCGATGGACGTCGTGGAAGGCGCCATCGCTGAACAGCGCGTGACGCAGGGTGCCCTCGTGGCGGAACCCGACCCGTTCGTACAGGCCCCGCGCGCGATCGTTGAAGTCGTAGACGTCCAGCTCGATCCGCTCCAGCCGCAGCTGGTCGAAGGCGAAACCGAGCAGGCTGCGGAGAGCGTCGGAACCGTAGCCCTTGCCCGTGTCGGCGGGATCGCCGATCGCGATCCCGAGGCTGGCATTCCCGTTCCGGAGGTCGACCTCGTGGAGATCCGTCGACCCGACGGGGCGGTCATCCTCGAGCCGGCAGATGACGAAGAACCAGCGGTCCTTGCCATGGTGTTCGGACATCTGAGTGAACCACGCTTCCTCAGCCGCAGTCCCCATCGGGCCGATGAAGAGGAGCGTCCGGGTCGTTCGCAGATCGTTGAACCAGCGCATGAACATCGGGATGTCGGAGCGCTCGCCGGCTCGGAGGTAGACCAGCTCGCCGCGCAGGATCGGCACGCGACCGTCGGGCGGGAACGCCGGGCTCGCGGTCCGTTCGGGCATGGCCTCCAGTCTAGCGGCCGCTCCCTCGCTCGCGACGCTCGCGCTCCTCTTCTGGTGACGCCGTCGTCGTCAAGCCATTGACGCGGAGCGTGGACCGCGGTCTATAGTCGCGGACAACGTCGGACGCGCGCCTTCCGTCCCAGTCGCCCAAGACCGCGCCAGCCGGCATCGGAGGGGTTCAGCCGGTTGCGCCGGGGGCGAGTTGCAGCCTGGGTAGGGAGGCTCGCTGGTGGTGGGGAACCGTCGGTCGTCTTCGTCGGGCCGGGCCGCGGTGCTCGCTCTGGCCTTCGCCCTCGTCGCCTCGGCGGTCGGAATGACCGGACCGGCCGGGCCTGCGCTGGTCACGGCCGCTGGCCCGCCCAGGACGCCGGGCCCCGCCCATCTCCGCCCCGAGCCCGGCAAGAAGGGGCACATCAACC
>DATAIW010000192.1:0-2727 GCA_036262455.1 Candidatus Limnocylindrales bacterium
CGTCGTGCGCGAGAGCGAGTTGTACGGCTACCAGATCGCCCAGCGGATCCGCGAGCGGAGCGACGGAGCATTCGTGCCGAGCGAAGGGTCGCTCTACCCGACCCTTCACCGGCTCGAGGCGGACGGTGCCCTGACGGCGACGTGGCGCGAGGGCGAGCGCGGCCCTCGCCGGCGCTGGTACCGGATCACGCCCTCCGGCGTCGCGACGCTCGCCGCTCACGAGGCCGAGTGGGAGGCGTTCAGCGATGCGGTGACGCGGGTTGCGTCGGTTGCGCGGGAGCCGTCCGGTGCCTGACCCCGGCGAGCGCGACGCCTTCCTCGCGTCGGTGCGCTCCCGCCT
Source organism: Candidatus Limnocylindrales bacterium (assembly GCA_036262455.1). Lineage (GTDB taxonomy): Bacteria > Chloroflexota > Limnocylindria > Limnocylindrales > CSP1-4 > CF-46. Next base: position 341 of record DATAIW010000192.1, read on the forward strand.
GGACCTGCCCGACGCGGTCGCGCGCGACATCCTGGAGGAGCTCTCCGGCCACCTCGAGGACGCAGCCGCCGAGCTGCGGGCCGCCGGCCTCTCCGCCGACGATGCCGAACGACGAGCGATCGGCCGACTGGGCGACGCGCGGGCGCTGGGGACGGAGCTGGCGCGGGCCCGTCGCGGACGACGCCAGCTGCTGGCGGCCGTGGGCGGCGGGATTCGGGCGGTCCTCGTGGAGGGAATCCGGACCTGGGTCTTCCTCGCGGTGCTCGCCAGCCTGACGGCGATCCTGGCGCTGCCCGCGGCGTCGATCGTCCGGCTCCTTCTCGGTCTTCGATCCACGTCGAGCATGCTCGTCGGCATGCCCGGCAGCCTCGCAACCGTCGGCGCGGTCGTCGGCGGGTTCGCCTATCTCGGATGGGTCCTGCCTGCCCGGTTCGCCGGGCCGGCAGTACGGTCGGTGCGCGGTGTCCGGCGGGCCGTCGCGTTGGTGGGGCTCGCGGTCGGGTCGGCTATCCTCTGGTTCCTGGTGCCCGTCGCGATGGACCCGGTGCTGGTCGTCGGCCTGCCGCTCGGCCCGGTGGCATTCGCTCTTACCGCGCTCCGGGCGCCGGAGCGGCCAACCATCCGCGTGGGCTTCGTCCCGGCGGTGATTGGCGCCGGCATCCTGTTCCTGCCGATGACGCTGCTTGCGCTCGCGGCGACCGACCCGCCTTTGGACAACTGGATGGCCGACATCTCCCCGATCGGGGACGTGCCCGCCGCCACGGACATCGAGAACACCGCCCTGGCGATAACCTGGTCTTTCTCATGGTCCGTCTACCGCGGCCCGGCCGAGGTGACGGTGAATGCCGGCGATTCCGCGGCAACGGTAGCCGCCCGCCTCCCGACGCTCCGGGTCGAGGTCTGGCCGGCGCGCGCCGTGGACGGCGTCGTCCGATTCGGGTCCGCCCCGCTGGTCGCCCAGGGCGCGCGGACGGAGCCGATCACAACTCTGCACTACACGCTGCCGGCGCTGCGCGACCCCCTGACGACGATGGCCTTCGTCGTGGGGATCGCTCCCGACGGGCGCCGGGTCATCCTCGACGAGAAACTGGATCTCACCCGGACGCCGCCCTGGACCGGCACGCTCGCGGAGTGGTGGACGGGGGGCTGACCCTCGGTCCGGGCGCGACGGCGGAGCCGGGGACGCGCCGTCTCGGTCCGCGGCCGCGTCGTCTCGGCCCGCGGCCGCGTCGCGGCCGTGCGTCAGTGCATCGGCGGTGCAGGAGCCGGTAACGGCGAGGCAATGCCGGCGCGCCATGATCGACCCGTGGACGATCTCGCAGTCGGTCGGCTGCTCCGTCTCGCTCGCAGTCGACGCCGACTTCGACAGTCTGATGTCGCCCGGATCGCGGGCGTCCACCAGGGCACCGTCTCGCTCGCCGAACGCGGACAGCTCGGTGCGCTGACGGTCCGGACGACGCGTGCGATCGCCGCGGCCCTCGAGATCGGACTGCAGTTCGAGCCGCGCTGGCGCGGTCCCGCACTGGACCGGTTGCGCGACGCCGGTCACGCCGCGGCAGTGGAGGCAGTCGCGGCCGAGCTCGCCCGGCACGGCTGGGACGTGCTCATCGAGGTCGGCTTCAGCCGCTACGGCGAGCGCGGCAGCGTCGACGTGGTCGGATGGAGGGCAACTGAAAGTGCGCTCCTGATCGTCGAGGTCAAGACGTCGCTCGTCGACCTCCAGGCGACGCTCGGCGCGATCGATCGGAAGCGCCGGATCGTGCCGGGAGAACTGTCACGTGAACGAGGATGGCGGCCGACCGCCATCGGCGTCGCTCTCGTGGTTGTGGACTCGTCGACCGCGCGGGACGTGGTTACCCGCCACCGATCGATCTTCGACTCCGCGTTCCCGAGCAGGACCATCGCGGTGCGTCAGTGGCTGGAGAGCCCGACCGGAGACCTTCGAGGCCTGTGGTTTCTCCGACCTACGCGCAAGGTTCGTACTACGGGACGGATCGACTCGTCGCCAACGCTTCCGGGCGCTTCACGGGTCCGGCCGCGCCGCTCCTGAGCACGACGCGGGCAGCCCAGCCCCCGGGACAGGACCCCAGCTGCTCGGGGTCCTCCGTAGTACGAACTGGGCGCGTATTTCGGAAGAACCGGCCGGCGTCCCCGCAGGGCCGAAGGCCCTCCCGGGTCCCCCTGCTATGATCCCGCTGCCGTGCTAGGCGGGGAACTAGCGGTGCCCTGTACCTGCAATCCGCTCCAGCAGGGCTGAATTCCCCCCCGAGGTCTTCGTCTTCGAGAGCCGCCGGCGCGAACGACGCCGAGGATCGGGTCCCGCGCAGCGGCGACACGCGAACCGCGTCAGGTCCGGAAGGAAGCAGCGCTAAGCGAGGCTCGTCGGG
>DATAIW010000193.1:0-11614 GCA_036262455.1 Candidatus Limnocylindrales bacterium
GTCCCGGGTAGTAGTGGTAGCCGGCGGTGTCGCCTTCGATGATCTCGCCACGGACCGCAGGCCACCCGTGCGACCGGTTCGCGCTGAAGGCGGCATCAATGTCGGCGTCGCTCACCTCCTCGACGGTCAGGTACAGATGATCGGCGGTCCGGAGGGCCCGGCCGAGATTGGCGAGGACGACCGGCCAGTCTTCCGGCGGGACGTTCTCCATGGCGTCGACGGACATCGCCGCGTCGAACTCGTGGTCGAAAGGCCATCTCCTGAGAGCCCGACGTGCTCCAGTCGGCCGGCGATGCCGTTCTTGCGCGCCTGAGCGAGCGTGGCGCTGGACTGGTCGATGCCAACCACGCGCCGGCCGGAGGCGTGCACCATCTCGAAATAGCGTCCCGTCCCGCACGGGGCGTCGAGGACGATCCCGCCGGCCGGGCAGGTCGCGAGCAACCGCTCCACGAATGATCGGTGCGAGGTGGCGGGATAGAGGTGCTCGTCGTATGCCGCTGCTTCCGCGTCGTACTCGGCGGTCTCCGCTGCCCGGCGCGCAGCAAGCCACGCAGCCCGGGCCCGGTCGTCGTTCGCGGCCGCCATCTCCGGACCTTCAGGCGACCACGGTCGGCGCGGCCTCGATCAGCGCCGGCTCGTCGGTCGCGTAGGCCGAGCGCATCGGGCGCTCCCACCACGGCGTCGGCGCCATCGTCAGGCGCTCGAGCGCGCGCAGGACGGTGTCGTAGTTGACCCGCCAGCCATTGAAGTCGAGCCAGGCCTGGTCGCGATCCTCGACCAACGGCACGCCGGCATCCTCGAGAACCGTCAGGGCTTCCTCGAACCGCGCACGGTCGATACTGGTCGCGCTCGTCGGGGCAGGGTTCGGGTCGAAGGCGATCCGGAAGTACGCCGCGATCCGGCGCAGGGCGAGGTAGCCCGCCCGGATCATGAGATCGGCCTGGACGTCGCTCTCGACCGCGACCGCCGACCGGATGAGGGCAGCGGCGTCCATCATCGCCCCCGCCGCGTTGACCCACGAGTGGTTGTTCTGCTGCGACCGATAGAAGACCAGGACCGGCAGCGAGGTGTGCGTCTCTTCGAGCTCGGCGAACCACTTCTCCCAGCTGATCCACAGGTCGTGCAGGACGGCAAGGCCGGACAGGCGGTCCATCCGGGTGATCATCACGATCGGCGACGGAGGCGAATCCGCCCGGACCTCGAGCAGGTTGACGAGCAGCTCGCGACGCGAGAACGCGCCATAGATCGTCGGCAGGTAGGAAACGAGCAGAGCGACGAGGGCGAGCCCGATCGCCGCCTCCGCGAACGCGAGCAGATCGCCGCCCGGGACCGCCGGCCGGGCGAATCCGAGCGTCAACAGGGACGAACCGCTCACGACGAACGCCTCGCCGAGCGGCAGGCCGATCGCCCAGAACATCGTCGCGAATGCCGCTGCGAGCACGACGAGCCAGAAGGCCGGGAGTGCCACGAGCGAGATGGGTCCGTAGTAGGCCATGACGCGGTCGCGAAACTCGTACGGTCGCGACGGCCTGGCGAGGAGGTCGAAGCCTTTCCGCATGGCGCGGAAGAAGAATCGTGACAGCCCGTCGTTGTCGCCACGGGGAACGACGAACGTGCGGACGGCGCTGAAGACGACCCGGATCGCCGCGCCAGCGCCGAGGAGGAAGGCAAGGACCTGGATTGCGATCATCCGCGCAGGATACCTACCGCCACGACCGCCGGGCGCTCGCCGGTCGAGCGTTCGGGCTACCCGAGTCATTCCTCGACGCTCCGCCGCCGGGCGAAGACCGCCCGGCTGTCGCCGGATCAAGTCGTGCCGGCTGGCGGGCGGCGCAACTGCAATGACGATGCCAGCGTTTGGACGGTCGCCGGTCTGACCGTCAACGTGCTGGTGCCGAAGATGGGAAGCGACGCGATCCGCATCCGCTCCGGGAGACGGCGCGCACGCTCGATTGGAGAGCTCCATGCTCTGGACCATCCTCGTGATCCTTGTCGTCCTCTGGGCGCTCGGCCTCGTCGGAAGCATCGGCGGCGGGCTCATCCACCTGCTCCTGGTGCTGGCCGTGATCGTCCTTGCCGTCCAGCTCCTCCAGGGCCGCCGCTCGGCCTGAACGCGGCGACGGCCCGTGGTTTCGGCCGGGCCGTCGTCAACGGACGGCGTGCCTCCTGCGCGAGGTTCGCCCGGTTCGCAACGTCGAGCCGACGAGAATCTGGCGCCTAGCGCGCCGTCCAGCCGCCGTCGATCGTCAGGACCGAGCCGGTGACCATCGCCGCGGCTGGCGACGCGAGGTACAGGAAGGCCCCGGCGATCTCGTCGGTCGTGGCGACCCGACCGGCCGGGATGCGGGCCAGGACCGAGGCGAGGAACGCCGGCTCGTCGAGCCGCTCGGCCGTGCCCGGGGTGTACGTCCACGTCGGCGCGACGGCGTTGACCGTGACACCATGGGGCGACCACTCGAGGGCGAGGACGCGGGTCAGGCCGATCACCGCCGCTTTGCTCGCGGAGTAGGCGGCGTGGCGCTCGATACCGACGAGGCCCGCCTGCGACGCCATGTTGATGATCCGCCCGGAACCCTGGGGCAGCATCCGCCGGGCCGCCGACTGGCAAGCGAAGAACAGGCCGCGGACGTTCACCGCGAACAGGTCGTCCCATTCGGCCTCCGTCGCGTCGATCGCGTCGTGGTTCGTGCCGAGCCCGGCGTTGTTGACCAGGATGTCGATCCGCCCGAACCGTTGGACGGTCGCTTCGACCGCCTCGTCGATCGAGGCGCGATCGGTCAGGTCGAGCTCGACTGCGGCCGCCTCGCCGCCGTCACCACGGATCCGCTCGACGACCGCTTCGGCCGCGTCCATCCGCCGGCCGGCCACGCCGACCCGCGCTCCGGCCCGCCCGAAGGCGGCCGCCAGGTCGGCCCCGATCCCGCCGGTGGCGCCGGTGATCAGCGCGACCTGGCCGGCGATCGAGAAGGTCGAATCGTTCATCGCATGAGGGTACCCAGCGGCCGGCTCGTCCGTGACGCGACGGCGACTCGCCACCCCGGCAGAATGGCATCGTGACCGAGCGCATCCTTTCGCCGCGCGCCCTGAACCGGGCGCTCCTCGCTCGCCAGCTCCTCCTCGAAGGCTCGCCGCTGTCGATCACGGACGCGATCGAACGGATCGGCGGACTCCAGACGCAGTACGCGCCGTCAGGCTACGTCGGTCTCTGGACCCGGCTCGCCGCCTTCCGTCGAGAGGCCCTCACGGAAGCGCTCGACGATCGGTCGGTGGTCCAGGCGACGCTCCTGCGAACGACGATTCACATGGTGTCGCGGCGCGAGTTCTGGCTCTACGCGATGGGGATCCGCGAAGCGCGCCGGGCATGGGCACTTCGCCTCGGGCCGAATGCGGCGGTCGAGGCATCCCTGCCTGCTGCCGCCGACCGCATCCGGGCCGCACTCGCCGCCGGCCCGCGCACCGTCAGGGAGCTCGATGGACTCGTCACCGGGTTCGTCGGCAAGGCCAGCCTCTGGGTCGACCTCGTCCGGGTCCCGCCGTCCGGGACGTGGGAGCGTCGGCGAGCCGATCGGCTCGGTCTCGCCGAGGACTGGGTCGGGCCCCCCGACGCGACCGAGGATGAGGGCCTCGCCCACCTCGTGCGCGCATATCTCCGCGCGTTCGGGCCCGCGCCGTGGCGCGACATCGCGCTCTGGGCCGGGATGTCCGGCGCGGACGTGAGGCGGGGAGGGGAGGGCGTGAGGCTGGTCCGCTATCGCGACGAGGCCGGCAAGGAGCTCGTCGACCTGCCCAACGCGCCGCTGCCGGACCCCGACACGCCGGCGCCCGTCCGCTTCCTGCCGCATTGGGATGCGGTCCTGCTCGTTCACGCCCGGCGAACCGGCATCCTGCCCGAGGAGCACCGCGGCAAGGTGTTCCAGACGAGGAATCCGTTCTCCGTCGGGACGGTCCTCGTCGACGGCCGCGTCGTGGCCGGTTGGTCGCTGCGTGACGGCCGGATCGTGGTCGACCCGTACGAGGAGATCGCCGCGGCCGACCGTAGAGCGGTCGAGGACGAGGGCGCCGCACTCGAGGCCTTCCACGCCTGACGGGCGCGCCCGTTCGCGGGGCGATCGCCCGGGCTCGACCGGGCTCCACATCCGGAGCGGGATGCCTGCTGGTTCCCGCGGCCTGGCACGGTCTGGTACGACCTGTGTGGCGAGACTCCGTCGTTCGTGCGACTTCGTGGGCGTAGGATCGACCGACGCCGCTGACGTCCAGCGGCGACCACGAAACCGAGGACGAGATGGCAAAGTATCTGTTCCGGGCGTCGTACACGGCGGCCGGTGCGGCTGGAGTCCTCAAGGACGGTGGGTCGTCGCGGGCGAAGGCCGTCGAGGCGCTCGTCGCGAGCGTCGGCGGCACCATCGAGTCGCTGTACTGGTCGTTCGGTGCCGACGACTTCTTCATGATCGCGGACGTGCCCGATTCGCACGCGGCGGCGGCCCTGTCGCTGACGGTCGGCGCCAGCGGCGGCGCGAGCGTGACGACGTCGGAGCTGCTGTCGGCGGCGGACGTCGACGACATCGCCGGCCGACGGGTGACCTACCGGCCGCCTGGCGCCTGACCGGGACGTTCGTCGAGCCGGCCGGCGCGATCCGACCGGCTCAGACGGCGGGCCTTCAGAATGCGCGCTTGAAGATGACGAGGCCGACGACGACGATCACGACGAGGAGCGCGAGTTGGGTCGGCGGCATCGTCGAGATCGTGTGGACCGCATTTCCGACGAACTGCCCGAAGGCGGCGCCGGCGTCCATCGTCTGACCGCCACCGGTGCCGCCGGCGGCACCGGTTGCCTGGCCCACGCCGTTCCCGTACTCGACCATGCCCGGCATCATGCGCTGACCCGTTCGCCGTGACAAGACCGTGGAGTCGACGGTGGCGGGTGAAGTGCGGTCCCGGTCAGTCCAGCGGGTGCGAGCCGTAGCGCGCCGAGAGCGCAGTCAGCGCCTCGAGCGGCGACCGCCCGGCCGCGATCTCGCTGCCCATCTCGCGGAAGAACCCTTCGAGACCCGCCGGCACGATCAGGAGCAGGATCCTCGATGGCGCGACGAGGGTCCGGAACTGGTGACGCGTGCCGCGCGGGATCACGATGGAAGCGCCCGCTTCGAGCTCGACCTCCTCATGTCCCGAATGAACACGTACCTGCCCTCGAGGACATGGAACAACTCCTCGTGGTGGCGGTAAACGTGCGGGGGCGGCAGGACTGTACTCTCGCGCCATGCGGCACCTCCGGCGACTCCTGGCCAGGCTCCCGTGGGTGCCCGATCGAGGGGTCGACGGGCAGGCCGCGATCGAGGAGCCGCCGCCGCCGTCCGAGCCGGCGATCGCCGCGACCCCGGGGGCACTCCCACCGCCGGTCCGCGATCGGGCGCCGTTCGCGGTCCTCCTGCTCGCTGCGATCGGGATCCTGTGGATTTCGCGGGGCGTCCTCGGGCCGTTCATCGTCGCCGCCGTCCTGGCCTACGCCTTCAGCCCACTGGTCAGCGCGGGTCAGCGGCGGCTCCGCTGGCCGCGGATCGCGGTGGTCGGGCTTGGCTACGCAATCGCGGCGGCGATCGTCGCCGTCCTCGTCCTCGTGCTGGCGGACCGGGTCGCCCGGGAGTTCCAGCTCCTCGCCGGCTCCGGGCCGGACTCCCTGGCGAGGACGCTGCGTGAGCTCGTCGGCAGCGACAAGCTCGCGATCGGCGGCCAGCAGATCGCCGTCGCCGACATCGCTCGCGAGATCCAGACGCGGATCGGTGGCCTGATCGCATCCCCGGGCGACGCGCTCCACATCGCCGGCCAGGTCGGCGAGGTCGGTCTGCAGATGATCCTCGCGGTCATCGTCACGTTCTACTTCCTCGTCGACGGGACGATGTTCATGGACCGCGCGATCGCCATCCTGCCGGCCGGTCACCGGGCCCGGACGACCGAGGTCCTCGCTCGGATCCACGTCATCCTCGGCAAGTGGCTGCGCGGCCAGCTCCTGCTGATCGCCCTCGTCGCGGCCGTGGCCTACGTCGGACTTGGGCCCGTCCTCCACCTGCCCTACGCGCTGGCCCTCGCGGTGCTGACCGGGATCCTCGAGATCATCCCGCTCATCGGACCGCTGGTGGCGACGGCGATCGTGGCCGTCGACGCGTTCGCCCGCGACGGCGCCGGCCTCGCGGCCGCGGTCATCGTCTTCTACTTCGTCCTCCGCCAGGTCGAGGACCAGGTCGTCATGCCGGTCGTGATCGGGCGGGCCGTCCACCTCCACCCGGTCGTCACGATCTTTGCCGTCCTCGTCGGATTGAGCCTGTACGGCATCCTCGGCGGCCTGCTCGGCGTGCCGGTCGCCGCCGCCATCAACGTCGTCTTCCGCGAGCTGTACGCGAGCCCGGCGGAGGATGCGGAGCCCGAGTCGACCGGAACGTGAGCCCGGACGGGAAGGCATCGCCCGAGCCATCGATCGACGCCGGGCGGGTTCGCCTTCGTCGTCTCGCGACCGCCGAGCTCAGCGTTGACGAGCTCCAGGCGATCCGGGCGCTGCTGGACGCCGCATTCGGGGACGACGAGGACGGGCGATTCACCGACGACGATTGGCAGCATTCCCTCGGCGGGATGCATTTCGTTCTCGACGTCGATGGGCGGCTCGTGGCTCATGCCTCCGTCGTCGAGCGCGAGATCCACGTCGACGGATGGCCACTCCGCACCGGCTACGTCGAGGCGGTCGCAACCGCGCCTGGATTCCAGGGAGCCGGGTTCGGATCGATCGTCATCGCCGACGTGACCGCCTTCGTCCGCGAGCGCTACGAGTTCGGCGTGCTCGGGACCGGTCGCCACCACTTCTACGAGCGGCTGGGCTGGCTCACCTGGGAGGGACCGCTCCTCGTCAGGACGGCCGACGGCTCTCGGCGCACGCCGGAGGACGAGGGCTTCCTGCTGGTCCTGCGGACGCCGACGACGCCGCCGATCGACATCCACGCCCCGATCAGCTGCGACTGGCGCCCCGGCGACGTCTGGTAGGCGGTCGATGCCGGCGTGCCGCTACGATCGACGGCATGGAGGGCACCCGATGAGCGAAGCTCCCGATCGACCCGCGGACATCGAGGCCTGGTTCGGGCGATTGCCGGAGGACCAACAGTCCGCCCTGCGCGGGCTGTGGGCGACGATCGCTGCCGCCGCGCCAACCGCGGTCGAGACGATCGGTTACGGCGTCCCGGCGCTCCACTACCGCGGCCGGGCCCTGGTCTCGATCGGTGCGGCGAAGGCCCACTGCTCGCTCTTCGTCCAGAGCACCGCCGTCATGGAAGCCCACGCGGCAGAGCTGGCGGGATACCCGACCTCCAAGGGCGCCGTCCGCTTCACGCCGGAGACGCCGCTCCCGGACGACCTCGTCGCCACTCTCGTCCGGGCGCGCATCGCGGAGGTCGATCGAGCGCTCGAACGGTGAGAGCCCGGCCGCTCACGTGAGGGCACTCCCGTTGCGGCCGCTCAGGAGTGGCTGCGATACCAGACGAGGCCGCCGAGGTAGGTCGCGCCGAGGACCGCACCAAGCCACGCGAACGTCGTCGCGTCGCCGCGAGCGAACACGGTCACGAGGAACGCCAGAACCAGGACGACGGCGAGCAGCTGGGCCGTCAGCGACAGGGCCTGCAGGTTGATCGACGCCCAGCGCTCGTCAGGCGGCAGCCCCGAGAGGACGCTGGCGACGTCCGAGCGGGACTGGAGGAACCGCAGGCCGAGGGCGTAGCCGGCCATGATCGCGAACGCGATCACCGCCTGGATCGGGCTGGCATCGCGGCCGAGCAGGGCCGCCGCCATCGCGATGCCGATGACGAACCCGACCACCGGCACGAGCCAGCTAGACATCCGCGCGGTCATGGAAGACCTCCTCGATCCGACGTGCGAAATAGCGGGCGATCGCGAACGCGAGCGGCAGCGAGGGCAGGTACCGACCGGTCTCGATCGCGTTGATCGTCTGGCGCGAGACCCCGAGCTCCGCGGCAAGCTGCCCCTGGCTCAGGCCGCGACCTTCGCGGAGGCTCCGGATCTCGTTCGTCATGCTGTCAAGTTACCTTGACAGCATAGCGCGGTGACAAGGTCCTTTGTCACCTTCGATCGGGCGGAATGGCTCGGATGGCCGAGGTCGGCGAGGCGCCGGGTCGTTGACGTCGCGGATCCCTACTGCGACCTGAGCAGGTCCTCGAAGGGCAGCGGATCCGCGAACCGGTCCGTCGCCGGGCGCGGCTCGCGCCGCGAAATCGCCGCCGCGAGCTCCCGGGCCGCGCGATCGATCCGCTCGACCAGGCTCCCATCGGCGGCCACGCCGGCGGTTCCCCAGTCCTCGGCCGCGGCGAAGACCGACGTCGCGACCGTCGCTGCGTTGAGGTAGGCGAAGAGCGGCCGGAAGCCGTGCTCGAGGGCGAGCGAATGGCGGACCGTGCCCCCGGTCGCCGCGATCAGGGTCGGCATCCCGGCCAGCCCGTCCCGTGCGACGACATCGAAGAAGAGCTTGAACAGGCCGCTGTACGTGGCGCTGAAGATCGGGCTGACCGCGATCAGGCCGTCGGCGCCGAGGACGGCGTCGATCGTCGCCTGGAGCTTCGGGCTCGGAAAGCCCGTCAACAGGTGGTTCGTCAGGTCCTTGGCGTGCTCGCGCAGCTCGATGATCTCGACGCGCGGCTCCAGGCCGGCGTCGCCGAGGTGCCGTTCAACCGCCGCGATCAGACGGTCGGCGAGGAGGCGCGTCGACGACGGCTGACCGAGCCCTGCGCTGACGACGACGAGCGAACGCCTCGAGGCCGTCATGCCGGCACGGCCGTCGCCGGTGACGGCGCATCGACCGGTGCGTCGTCTGCCACCCGCGCGGCAGCGACGCGGGGATGAACGGGCGCCTCCGGGACGTGCGCGGGCTTGAGGGCAGCGAACTCCCGACGGAGGACCGGCACGACGAGCTCGCCGAGCATGTCCATCTGCTCGAGGACCGTCTTGAGCGGCAGCCCGGCGTGGTCGGCGAGGAACAGCTGGCGCTGGTAGTCGCCCACGATGTCCCGGAATGACATCGTCCGATCGATCACCTCCTGGGGACTCCCGATCGTCATCGGCGTCTGGGCCATGTAGTCCTCCAGCGACGGTCCGCCGCCGTACACCGGAGCGTGATCGAAGTACGGCCGGAACTCGCGGATCGCATCCTGCGAGTTCTTGCGCATGAACACGTGCCCGCCCAGACCCACGATCGCCTGATCCGCCGGCCCGTGGCCGTAATGCTCCCAGCGCCGACGGTACAGCTCGACCATGCGTTTCACGTGGTCGGGCGGCCAGAAGATGTTGTTGTGGAAGAAGCCATCGCCGTAGTAGGCCGCCTGCTCGGCGATCTCCGGGCTGCGGATCGAGCCGTGCCAGACGAACGGCGGCACGCCGTCCAGGGGGCGGGGGACCGAAGTGAAGCCCGTCAGCGGCGTCCGGAGCTTGCCCTCCCAGTCGACGACGTCCTCGCGCCAGAGCCGGTGGAGGAGGGCGTAGTGTTCGTACGCCAGTGGGATCCCGTTGCGGATGTCCTGGCCGAACCACGGGTAGACGGGGCCGGTGTTGCCGCGACCCATCATCAGGTCGACCCGGCCGTCGGCCAGGTGCTGGAGCATCGCGTAGTCCTCGGCGATCTTGACCGGATCGTTGGTCGTGATCAGGGTCGTCGCGGTCGACAGAAGGAGTCGCTGCGTCCGGGCCGCGATGAAGCCGAGCATCGTCGTCGGCGAGGAGGAGATGAACGGCGGGTTGTGGTGCTCGCCGGTGGCGAAGACGTCGAGCCCGACCTCCTCGGCCTTGAGGGCGACCGTCATCATGATCTGGATCCGCTCGGTCTCGCCGACCGCGCGTCCCGTCGTGGGGTCGGGCGTGATATCGCCGACGGAAAAGACCCCGAATTGCATCTCGACTCCTGGTGCTCGACGCGACCCGTGCCGCGCCCCGGCTCGATGTTCCATCGTGCCTCTCGCAGCCTACGATATCCCAATGTCGTTGCACATGCAACGACCTGCCCCGAGGTGCGTCACGGACCCAGGTTGGACCCGGCGATGCTCGGTTCGGAGGCGCGCCACGGCGGGCTCGGCCGTCGGCAACCCGGGTGCTGAAGGTAGCGGCCTCGGCCGTGATCGTCCGGCGATGGCGGTCGCCTTCGGACGACGATCCGCGTCGATCGATCGCGATCGCGAGCCCTCGCCGATTCTGGTATACCAAGCGTGGGCGGTCGAACCCGCTCCGTCGCATCGCAGGAGCATCAGACCCGTTGGAAGCCGTATCGGAAGACGCCCGTCGAGCGCTCGTCCTGCACGACCGTGCGCTGGTGATCGATCTGATCGAGCTGACGCTCAACCACGGCCCGTTCATCGTGCGGTCGGCCGGCGGTCTTGCCGGCGCCGAGGCGATCCTCACCGAGTGGCGTCCGCACCTGTGCGTCGTCGACATGGATCATGACGACAGCGCCCGCCTGCTTCGCCACATCGGCGCTTCGAACACGTTGACCAGGAGCCTCATTCCGGTGCTCGGCCTGACCCGCCGCGGCGACCTGAAAACCAAGCTCCGCGCCTTCGATCTCGGCGTCGACGACATCGTGACCTTGCCGTTCTCGCCGGAGGAGCTTCTTGCTCGGGCCATCGTCGTGAGCCGCCGCGCTTCGGGCGTCGACCGCGCGATCGTGCCGACGATCACCGTCGGCGAGATGGTGATCGACATCGTGAACCGCGAGGTCCGGGCTGGTCAGTCGGTCGTCCACCTGAGCGGAATCGAGCAGAGCCTCCTGTACCTGCTCGCCAGCCGAGCCGGCAAGGTCGTGACCCGCGACGAGATCCTCGACGTGATCTGGGGCACGGACTTCGTCGCCGAGAGCAACATCGTCGACCGCCATGTCCGGAGCCTCCGGATCAAGCTCCAGGACGATTACCGTCATCCGCGCTTCATCGCGACGGTGCCGGGTCGCGGGTACCGGTTCATCCCAACGTTCTCGAACCATGGCTGGGACGTGACCGATGGGTCGGCTCCGCCCACCACCGCGTAGGCGCGCGGCCTGCGGCGCCGGATCCGTCGCTCGATGACCGCGTTGCAGCGGACGGCCATGACGGCCCGTAATGACGCCCGGGCACGAAGGCTGGATCGTCGCGCCTGACCCGCAGCGCGCACCCCCTGGGCCCGGTCAACAACTTCGCAGGACGGGTCCGACACGAGGACGGGCCCGTCCTGCACCTACAGCAGGCTCGGCGGGAGCCGATTGCGACGGGGTGGACGACGGGTCGTCGGCCGTGGTGGCGGCGGCCCGTCTCCCATTGCCCGGTAGCAGTTGCCCGGCCCGCGCCCGGCCCATGGGCCCGCGACGCGAAGCTCGGGCGAGCGCGGACCTGGGTCGGCGGCGTCGACGGACCCGGTCGATCGGGGATTTCCTACCGTCCCCTTCGGGCCGAATGGCACCCGTCCGCGAACCTCCGCTCCGGCGATGGTCTGAGGGCCAACCGCACCGAGGAGCGCGCATGTCCAGTCAACCGGTCCGTCCCCTCCGCCGCCAGCGCCGTGCCGCCGCGCTCGCCGACAAGCGGGTTGATCCGCGGCGCACGGCGGGCGA
>DATAIW010000194.1:0-4486 GCA_036262455.1 Candidatus Limnocylindrales bacterium
GGACACCCGAAGAATTACGTGGTCCTCGCAGAGAAGCCGGTCGAAGAATCGTCGAAGCAGCGGGCCGGCGTCGTCAACAAGTAGAGTTGGCACCGCGCGCTCGGATCCCTCCGGGCGGGCCATTCGTCTCCAGCCGCGCGCGACCCAGGGATGGTCGGGGCAGCGGTCGGCGGCGGACCTGAGGGAATGGCGGCCGCCGCGTCGGGGCGTTCGCCGGGTCAGACAGGGCGGGCATCCGCGGTGGGACGCGCGATGGTCGCCCGTGATGAGGGCGCCAGTGATCCTTCGTATCGTCAGCGGACGGGTTCCGGCCGGGCGCCTCGACGCCGTCGTCGAGGCCTATCGGCGCGACTACGTCCCGATCGCTCGCCAGACGGTCGGGCTGGATCGGTTCCTGGTCGCTGCGCGACTCGTGCCGGACGGTGGTCACGAATTCGCTGCGATGACGATCTGGACGTCGGTCGAGGCCGCCCTCGCCGCCTATGACGGAAACCTGGCTGCCGCCCGGACGCTCGACGGACAGGGGCATGGCGAGACGCTGACCCGGGTCGACTACTACGAGATCGACGCGGGCGGAGCCCGACGCCGAACCGGCGCGGCGACGCGGCTCCGCCTGACCGCCGGGACGGTCGCCCGTGGGCTCGACGCCGACATCCAGCAGGAGCTTCGTCGCCACCTTCCCGACCTTCCGGTCGAGGCGATCGAGGCATATGTCGGTCGGCGGGTCCTCGGCGGCGCGGTCGAGATCGCCCTCGTCACGACCTGGTCGGCGGCGCCGGCGGGCGTCTCCCTGGATGCGCCCTTGTGGCCGTCCATCGCGGATCGCTACGACACGTTCCGGATCGTGGTCCACGACGTCCTGCTCGACGGCGCCGGCGCCGGCTGATCGCCACGCTTCTGCAGCGCCGTCCGGCAGATCCGTTGTGCCGCCGTCGAGTGCCGTCGGGCAGCCTGAGGACGATGCAGGCGCGGCCCGACGCCGCCCGATGGAGGACCTCATGGCAACGACAACTCGACGTTCAACGTCCAACCGCAACGGCTCGTCCAACGGCAATGGCTCGGCGCGCCAGAAGGTGTCAGCCCAGCCCCGGATGGGCCAGACCGCGCCCGAGCTCCAGCGATTCGGGACGCTCCGACAGCTGCCGATCGCCCTCTCCGCCGAGGCCCGCGCCGAGAGCTGCCAGCTCCTCAACGAGATCCTGGCCGACACGATGGTCCTTCAGGCGCTGTACAAGAAGTCGCACTGGAACGTCGCCGGTCCGACCTTCTACCAGCTTCATCTCCTCTTCGACAAGCATTCCGGCGAACAGCTCGAGCTCATCGACGAGCTTGCGGAGCGGGTCCAGATGCTCGGTGGCATCAGCGTCGGCGACCCGCGTCACGCGGCGGAGCTGACCTCGATCCCGCGCCCGCCCGACGGCGCCGAGGAGGTGCCGGTGATCCTGTCGCGGCTGCTCGATGCCCACGAGACGATCATCGAGAAGGTCCGCGACGGGCTCGACAAGACCGAGGAGTCGAAGGACCTCGGCACGAACGACCTGCTGATGGGCGACGTCCTCCGCCGCCACGAGATGCAGGTCTGGTTCCTCGCCGAGCACATCGTCGAGGTCCCGCTCGTCGAGGCCTGACCCGCGGTCCAGGGCGCGTCGCCGCGTCGCCCGGCTCCCGATTCTTCTTGCCCCACGGGCGTATCCAACAAGGTCGACCCGTGACGAGTGCGCGCAGCCACTTCGATGCAGCGCGGTCGGGGTCGTTCGCGGGCCGAAGCGCCGTCCCGCGAGCACGCGAGCCAACGCCGGCCCCCAGCCAGTTCGAATAGCCGAATATCCAGGGCCGTCCGCTGGTGAGCCACCGCGCACATTCGGCTATTCGAAACGTGGTGGCCGACTCACTCCGTGGACAAACGGCGAATCCGCCTGACATCTCGCGTCGCAGCAGTGGGCGCTCCGGCTGTGGCTGGTACGCTCGCGAGGTGACTCACCGGACCGCCGCCCAGCTGCTCGTCGAATGCCTCGCCGCGGAGGGCTGCGAGTATGTCTTCTCGGTGCCCGGCGAGGAGACAATGGGGGTCCTCGACGCGCTGGGCGTTGTCGCAGCAGCAGGCACCGGACCCCGTCACGTCACGACGCGCCATGAGCAGGGCGCCGCATTCATGGCCGACGTCTACGGCAGGCTGACTGGCAACGCGTCCGTCGCGATGTCGACCCTCGGCCCGGGCGCGACGAACCTGATCACCGGCGTCGCCGACGCTTTCCTCGATCGGGCGCCGATGGTCGCGATCACCGGCCAGGCCAGCTCCGACAAGCTCCACAAAGAGGCCCATCAGGTCGTCGACATCGTCCGGATGATCGAGCCGGTGACGAAGTGGAATACCCGCGTCGAGCGCGTCGAGGCGATCCCCGAGATCGTCCGCAAGGCCTTCCGGATCGCGACCCTCGCCAAGCCGGGCCCCACCCACATCGAGCTGCCGGAGGACGTCGCGGCGGCACCCGTCGACGACGCCGCCCGGCCCCTCGTTCCCGGCAAGGCCTACTTCCCCGAGCCGACCGACGAGGCGATCGCCCACGCGGCGGAGGTGATCGCGACCTCGCAGCGGCCACTCGTCCTGGCCGGCAACGGCGTCCTGCGGCGGCATGCGTCGCCGGAGCTGCGGGCGTTCGCGCGCGGTCTTCACGTCCCGGTCGCGGCGACCTTCATGGGCAAGGGCGCGATGGACGATCGCTCCCACCTGTCGCTGATGGCCGTCGGGCTCCAGGCCCGCGACCACGTCCTGACCGGGTTCGATCGGGCGGACCTCGTGATCTGCATCGGCTATGACCTCGTCGAGTACGCGCCGGCTCACTGGAATTCCGACGGCCGCAAGCGGATCGTCCACATCGACACCCAACCCGCCGAGGTCGACGCCCAGTACCAGCCCGAGGTCGAGCTGATCGGCGACATCGACGGCTCGCTCCGGCGGCTCCTCACCGCGGTCCAGCCCCGTGGAATCAGTGGCCGCGACGCCGGGGAGCGGCACGAAGCGCGCGAGGCCCTCGTCCACTCGGACCTCAGGACCGCCCTCCTGGCCGAGCTCGCGGGCAGCGCCGGATCGCGCGAGGACGCCCTGCCGATCACCCCGCAGCGGGCGATCGCCGATCTCCGCGCGGCCCTCGGTCCGGAGGACATCGTCGTGTCCGACGTCGGCGCCCACAAGGTCTGGGTCGCCCGGCTTTACCAGGCATACGAGCCGAACACCGTGATCATCTCGAACGGGTTCGCGGCGATGGGAATCAGCCTGCCGGGCGCGATCGCGGCAAAGCTCGTCCATCCCGACCGGAAGGTCGTCGCCCTGTGCGGCGACGGCGGCTTCCTGATGAACAGCCAGGAGCTCGAGACCGCCAAGCGGATCGGGGCGAACGTGACGGTCGTCGTCTGGCGCGACGACGGCTACGGCCTGATCGACTGGAAGCAGCGCAACGAGTTCGGGCGGCCGTTCGGGGTCGAGTTCGGCAACCCCGACTTCGTCGACTACGCCCGCTCGTTCGGGATCGCCGGGTTCCGGCCGACCTCCGCGGGGGACCTGCTGCCGACGCTGCGGCGAGCCCTGGACGTCGACGGCCCGTCGCTCGTCGAGGTCCCGATCGACTACCGCGAGAACCTCCGCCTGACCGAGCACCTCGGCGCGCTCGCGGGCGGCGCCTGACCGATCCGGGATCAGTCCGCGTCGAGGAGCTCGAGCACCGGCGCCATCGCGTCGAGCGCGGCCAGCGTCCGTGGCCAGAGCAGAACCTCGATCTGCGTGAAGCCGCCGGCGCCGAACGCCCGGAGCGCATCGGCGATCTCCTCGGCCGAGCCGCGCACCGGCGCCGCGAGCACGTCCGCGGCTCCAGTGACCGAGGTCGGCTCGACCACGATGCCGGCCGACTTCCCGATCGTCGCAGGATCCCGGCCGACCTCGACGCAGACTGCCTCGAGCGCCGCGAGTCGCGGCCCGAACTCCTCGAGGTCGCTCCGTTCCTCGACGTACCAGCTCCAGATATCGGCATGGAGGGCGGCCAGGCGGAGCATCTTCGGACCCTTGGCGCCGATCATGATCGGGATCCGGCCGGGGCGCGGTCCGACGGGCCGCTGCTCGAGGTCGCGCGCCGCGTGGAAGGTCCCCTCGAAGTCCGCGCGGCCATGGCGCAGGAGCGGCACGATGATCTCGACCGCCTCCGCGAAGCGGCCGTAGACATGGTCCTCGGGCAGCCCGAAGGCATGCGCCTGGCGACCGGCATGCCCGGAGCCGAGGCCGAACACGAAGCGGCCGCCGCTGATCTCATCGAGCGTCTCGACCGCCTTCGCCGTGATCCCGGGGTTCCGGTGGAGCGCGGACAGGATCCACGTGCCGACCTTCACCTGTGAGGTCGCGGCGGCCACTGCGCCGGTCATCGCGACGCCCTCCCACCAGCCCTGCACCTGACCGTCGGGCGGACGCCACAACAGTTCGTCCGGTATCCAGACGGTG